>NZ_JBEWSZ010000049.1 GCF_040537815.1 Mesorhizobium shangrilense | reverse complement strand
CGAGCGGCAGCTTTGTGCAGACGCTGGTTCTCACCGACGTTGCGAGCGGATGGACGGAATGCGCGCCGTTGCTGGTGCGCGAGCAGAAGCTGCTGAGCGAGGTGCTGACGGAATTGCGGCGGCGGCTGCCGTTCGACCTTCTCGGCTTCGACACCGACAATGACAGCGTGTTCCTGAACGAGACGGTGCGCGATTATTGTCAGGAGGCCGGTATCGCGTTCACGCGCTGCCGGCCGTACCGGAAGAACGATCAGGCTTTTGTCGAGCAGAAGAACGGTGCCGTGGTGCGCCGCATCGTCGGCTATCGCCGGCTGGAGGGGCTTGAAGCCGCCGCAGCCCTGGCGCAGCTCTATGCGACGGTGCGGCTGTTCGTGAACTTCTTCCAGCCCTCCTTCAAGCTGGCCGCAAAGGAGCGGGACGGCGCCCGCGTGCGCAAGCGTTATCATCGCCCGGCGACGCCCTGCCAACGATTGCTGGCGGATCCGCGGACGCCGGAACCGGTTCGCGCCGCACTCGCGCAAACATATGCGCGGCTGGACCCTGTCCGGTTGCTGAGCAAGATGCGGATGGCGCAGCAGCGCCTCGTCGACATCGCCGACAGGTCCGGCACGCCATCGGTTGTGGTGGCCGATCCGTCTCTCGACCGGTTCCTGTCGGGCCTGCGGACGGCTTGGAAGGAGGGTGAAATCCGCCCAACCGCGCAAGCCAAGCCGAAGCAAAAACGGGGCCGTCGGCGACCGGATCCCTTCGCCCTCGTCACCAAAGAACTGCAAGCGTGGTTTGACGAAGAGCCCTGGCGGACGAGCAGCGAATTGCTGGAGCGTCTGCAGGCGGAGCGTCCGGGGCAATATCCCGATCAGTTGCTGCGCACGTTGCAGCGCCGCTTGAAGATCTGGCGAAAGGAAAAGGCGCACGCAATGGTGTTCGGCGCGATGCAGTTCGAGCCGGCAATCGACCCGATGACGAATTGATCCGGATCCCAGTCGTGGGGAACATTATGATGAGGCAACGGACAATGTCGGTCGGGAGCATTCCACGGTGAGGCAATACG
>NZ_JBEWSZ010000048.1 GCF_040537815.1 Mesorhizobium shangrilense | reverse complement strand
CGCGCTCCTCCGCATTATGGTCACCTGACGATTAGTGAAGCGGCAGAAGAACGATGCGGCTGACGCGGAAGCGATCTGTGAAGCGGCTCAGCGGCCGACCATGCGGTTCGTTGCGGTAAAGAGCGAAGAGCAGCAGGCCGCAGCGATGGTGTTTCGCGTTCGCGATCTTGTGGTGCGCCAGCGGACCCAAACCATCAATGCGGTAAGAGGCCATCTTGCTGAATTCGGGCTGGTGGCCGCACAGGGTCTCTTCCATGTGACTAAGCTTGTCGCGGCGATCGAGGACAAGGATTCCGCCATTCCCGAAGCCGCCCGGCCGATCCTGTCTCTGCTCGTCGAGCAACTCCGCTCGCTGGACGAGAGGGTGGCCGTGCTCGACCGCGAGATCGCTCGACGCGCCAGGGAAGATGCAGAAGCCAGACGGTTGATGACCATTCCTGGGATAGGGCCGATTACCGCAACAGCGCTTGCAGCGTTGGCTCCTTCGGCTGCAACCTTCAAGAGAGGGCGCGACTTCGCGTCATGGCTTGGCCTCACGCCGCTGCAACGGTCCACGGGCGGAAAGCAGAAGCTTGGCGAAACGTCCCGAATGGGAGAACGAACGCTGCGTCGGCTGCTGATCATTGGGGCCAGCGCTACCGTGCGCTGGGCAATGCGCAAGGGCGCGACGGCTGATCCGTGGCTTTCGCGGATGCTGAGCCGCAAGCCGCCCATGCTGGTGATCGTCGCCCTTGCCAATAAGACGGCGCGCATCGTCTGGGCATTAATGGCCAAGGGCGGAACCTATCGGACACCAGCCTTGGCGGGATAAAGTCCGCTCCCCTGAGCGGGCTGCCAAAGTGTGAGAAGGTCGAACGGAGAGTATGGCGCAACGGTCAACGAGACGGGATCGGGAAAACCAGATCATGGATACGCGTCTTGAGCGCGCGAGGTTGAATTGGACCCGATCCGCGAACTCCCATACGGGCCCGCGGCATGTCGAACGCCGCATCGGAGGCCGGACACATGTCAGCACCCGACCACGCTCCTCATTCTTCATAAAAGATTCTTCTTGCGCTGACGGGGGCGTCCACACATGTCCATGACGACAATGTCGCC
>NZ_JBEWSZ010000047.1 GCF_040537815.1 Mesorhizobium shangrilense | reverse complement strand
GCGGCTCGTGCAATGCGAACTCGACGTAACTGCCGCTGTAGTCCTGCTGCGCCGGACGCGGCTGGTCCGTCGGCAGCTTCAGCACCGTTGGTGCGCCCGCCAGCGTCCGGAGCCAGTATGCCGACTGACGCTCCAGGACCTCGCCCGCCAACCAACGGCGCTGCCAAAGGGCGTAGTCCGCATATTGCACCGGCAACGGTGTCAGCCGATCCGCGCGGCCCTCCCGCGCCGCAGCATAGAGCTCGCTGAACTCGCGCGTCAGGATCCTCCGCGACCGGTCGTCGGAGACCATGCGGTGCATGGTGATCAGCAGCACATGATCGTCCACCGCCAGGCGCACCAGCCGTCCGCGGATCAGCGGCCCTGCTTCCAGGTCGAACGCCGCCTGCGCTTCATGGCGCATCAGATCCTGGAGTGTCGCCTCCACATCCGCTGCCGCCGTCAGATCATTCCTTTCCAGCGGCTGGCCGACGTCCGCTGGCCCGATCTGCTGGAACGGCTCGCCGTCCTTCACCCCGAAGGTGGTGCGCAGCATCTCATGACGCGCCACCAACCCGTCCAAGGCCGACTGCAGGGCCGCCTCGTCCAGCTCGCCGCGAAGCCGAAGCCCCATCTGGATGTGACAGGCCTCACTGCCGCCCGCCAGACGCGATAGGAACCAAAGCCGCTGCTGGGGGAGTGACAGCGGCACCCGCGACGGACGCGGCAAAGCTTCAATTGGCGGGACAGCACTCAACAGGGCAGCGTCTGTCGCATTGATTTGGATCGTTCGAGCAAGTTTCATGTAGACCTCCTCGGCCTGACATTGTGAGACCGCTGTGGTCGTAATGGATGCTTCATCGTACTTACCGTATGCAATCGGCGTGCCACCAAAGAGGTTGGCGAGCAAGAGCGGCAAAACCAGGTGTTTCGCGCCGCAACACGGCGGAATACTTCCGCTTCAGTGTGTCGGGTTCCGAACATAGCCGTGTTCAACCGGATACGGCTGAACACGGCAACACGGACGTCAAATGACTACGGTCGCCTGCCGGAGATCGTAGATACCGCTGACCAGTTGGTCGGGCTCCTCGCGCAGGCCGATCGAGCGCGCCATCTGGAGAAAGACGGCGATCACGGTCGTTGGCG
>NZ_JBEWSZ010000046.1 GCF_040537815.1 Mesorhizobium shangrilense | reverse complement strand
GAAGCGCACCTCGCCTTACGAGCGTGGCCAGGTCCTGCGGCGTGCCGCTGGCCTGATGCGTGAGCGTCTAGACCACATTGCGACTGTGCTAACGTTGGAGGAAGGTAAGACCTTGGCGGAGGCGAAAGGTGAGATCACCGCCGCGGCAGAGTTTTTTGACTGGTTCGCGGAAGAGGGGCGGCGCAGCTATGGCCGTGTCATCGCGGCGCGCCTACCCAATATGCGCCAGACGGTCACACAGGAGCCGGTTGGCCCCGTCGCTTGCTTTACGCCATGGAACTTCCCGGCGGTGACGCCGGCGCGCAAGATTGCCCCTGCTCTTGCAGCTGGCTGCACCTGCATTATCAAGCCGGCCGAGGAAACCCCGGGCACCACCCTGGAGATCGCGAGAGCGCTCACCGATGCAGGGCTGCCCGCCGGCGTGTTAAATGTGGTATTTGGTGTACCAGCGGATGTTTCCGAATACCTCATTCGCTCTCCAATCATCCGCAAGATCTCTTTCACCGGATCGACCCCCGTGGGACGCCGCCTCGCTCGGCTTGCAGGAGAGACCCTGACACTTGCCACCATGGAGTTGGGCGGCCACGCGCCCGTGATTGTCGCGAAAGATGCCGACGTCCAGCGCGCGGCGGAGCTCTCCATGACCATCAAGCTGCGCAACACTGGCCAGGTCTGCACCTCGCCGACCCGCTTCTTCGTAGAACGCTCGGTCTACGAGGAGTACCTTGAGCACGCTCGCCTCTTCGTGGAGAAGCAGGTAGTGGGCGACGGACTGGAAGCAGGCACCACGGTGGGTCCCCTCGCCAACACCCGTCGCGTCGCTGCCATGGATGACCTAATCGCCGACGCCTTGTCCCATTCGGCCCGCCTTATCGCCGGTGGCGAACGCCTGAAGGGGACAGGCCTGATGTACAGGCCCACCATCTTGGCGGACATGTCCGATCAGGCGAAGGCCATGACAGAAGAACCATTCGGACCACTTGCGCTGGTGCAACCTGTTGATGACATAGAACAGGCCCTCGCGCGAGCGAATGCATTGCCTTATGGTCTGGCCGGGTATGCCTTCACGCGCTCCGCTGCGACTGCCAACCGCATAGCGGAGGAGCTGGAGGTGGGCGTGATCGGCATCAACCAGATGGTGGT
>NZ_JBEWSZ010000045.1 GCF_040537815.1 Mesorhizobium shangrilense | reverse complement strand
GCCACCTTGTATCTACACGAGAGAGATTTCGTGGGATTGAAGCGATTGAGCCAAGGTCCGGGCGGCCGCCCGGACCTTGGCTTGGCGAAGTCGCCCGTACCACCTGAGGTTACAGCCGCGGGAGAGCTTGGGATCTTCGCCTTCGTCACGCACGACCGAACAGTCGCTTGGTTCCAACCGTACGCACAAGGCAGGTTACCGTGAACAAGGTCATTTGTGGAGTTGATGTTTCGAAGGATTGGCTGGACGCGCATGTCTGGCCCGGCGGAGCGGCCGAGCGCTTCGCCAATGACACGGCGGGGATAGCAGCTCTTTGCCTGTTCTGCCGCAGCCATGGTGCAGCCCTTGCGGTGATGGAGGCGTCGGGCGGCTATGAGCGGCTGGGCTTCATGCTTTTGTCGGCGCACGGCATGCCGTGCGCTCTGGTCAATGCCAGAAGCGTGCGCCGCTTCGCCGAGGCGATGGGCTATCTGGAGAAGACCGACCGGATCGACGCTGCCGTCATCGCCCACTACGGCGCAGTCAAGAAGACGGTCCCGACGCCACCGCCCAGCACTGCCCAGCAGCGCCTTGCCGCGCTGGTTGGGCGGCTTTGCCAGGTTGTCGGCGATGCCACTATCAACAAGCAGCGCAAGAGTGCCGCACGCGATGCCGAGACATGCGCCAGCATCGAGGCCATGCTGGCCTTCCTCAAGCGCGAGGAGCGGCGCCTGGAAGGCGAGATCGCCTCTATGATCGACGACGATCCGCTGTGGGCCAGGCTGGGATCGGCCTTCCGTTCGCTCAAGGGTGTGGCCGGCCGCACCGTTGCCCGCCTGATGGCCGAACTGCCCGAGATCGGCCTCATCTCCAACAAGGCCATCGCCAAGCTGGCAGGCCTCGCCCCCATCGCCAATGACAGCGGAAGGCGCGCCGGCAACAGGCATGTGCGCGGCGGGCGCGCAGGGCCGCGTGGCATCCTCTTCATCGTCGCAGCCATCGTGGCCAAGTTCGATCCGCATCTCAAAGCGTTCGCTCAACGGTTGCAGCAGGCGGGAAAGCCCAAAATGCTCATCCGCATCGCTCTCGCCCGAAAACTTCTCGTCATCCTCAATGCAAAAGCACGCGACGCGCGCAACGAGTTCGCAAATGCAACTTGACACCCCAGATAGTCGCTCTCCC
>NZ_JBEWSZ010000044.1 GCF_040537815.1 Mesorhizobium shangrilense | reverse complement strand
CTAGAGTATCCGTCTTGGTCAAGGAATGTGTGGAGCCCATTTTCGGTCGTCCCTGATGAGTGCGTTTGCGAGGACGACAAGCTTTCGCATGATTGCGGTTATGGCGACTTTTGCAGGTTTTCCGCCTGCTCGGAGGCTTTCGTATTTTGCCTTAAGAGGCTGATTGAATCGGGTGGCGACGAGGGCGGGCATGTAGAGTGCCTGCCTGAGCGTTTGCCGACCGCCTTGGATGAAGCTCTTGCCCTTCCACTGGCCGGATTGGCGGTCGACGGGGGCAAGACCGGCCAAGCTTGCAGCTTGCTTGTTTTCGAGTACACCCAGTTCGGGCATGCCGGCGACGATGGCGAAGGCGCTCGCCTCGCCAAGCCCCGGAATGCTGGTGAGAATGTCGAAGCGGCGTCTGAGACCGAGTTCGCTGGCGATCCGGGTTCGGCATTCGGTGTCGATCGCTGTGATCTGGGCAGCGATCTGTTTCAACCGTTGCTCGGCCTGGCGCTTCAACAGCGGGATGGTCAAAGACTTCTGTCGGTTCAATGTGGCGGTGCGGTCCTTGATCAGCGCTCGTCGGGCGGCGACCAGTTCGCAAAGCGCATCAAGGGCATCGCTGCGGATCGGCCGGATCTGCGGCGCCATCAGCGCGCCGAAGTGGGCGAGCATGGCGGCATCGATCCGATCGGTCTTGGACAAGCGGCCTGCGGCCTTTGCGAAGGCACGCGTGCGCTGTGGGTTCATCTTGACCAGCGGCAGGCCCTTGGCGCCCAACATGCGTTCGAGCAACCGATGGTAGGCGCCCGTCGCCTCGTAGACGATGCGGGCAGGCGCAAGAGGCGCCAGCCAGCGGATCAGTTCGCGTAGACCGCTGGCGTCGTTGGCGTATTGCCGCTCCGTACCTTCCGGCAGCAGATGAACGTCGAGGCAATCTTTCGAGATGTCGATTCCGAGTGTGCGTGCTATGGTTGCGGTCATCTTTTCCGTGTCCCGTGCTTGTCATCCGGGCCTAGAATCCCGGCTATCCGTTCAGGCCTCATGGAAAAGAGAGGGGCGATCATACTCTAGCTCGGTCCTTCACGACCGGCGGTTCATCGATCCCACCCCTCCCGCCGCCTGCGGGTGGTGAAGGCCCGCAGGCGGCAACCCACTTTGGCCTCCAAACGACGGAAAGTCATAAGACAAGC
>NZ_JBEWSZ010000043.1 GCF_040537815.1 Mesorhizobium shangrilense | reverse complement strand
ATGTCGAACGCCGCATCGGAGGCCGGACACATGTCAGCACCCGACCACGCTCCTCATTCTTCATAAAAGATTCTTCTTGCGCTGACGGGGGCGTCCACACATGTCCATGACGACAATGTCGCCGGGTTTGAGGGTGGGAACGAGAACCTTGTCGACATAGAGCTGGAAACGCTCGCCGTTGATCGGTCCATCGATCAGCCATGGTGCCTCGACACGGTTGTGGCGCAGCGCCGCCAGGAAGGTCATGGTCTTCCAATGGCCGTGCGGCACCTTGGCTTTGATCCTTTCGCAACGCGGCGCCCATCCCCTGAGTGGCGCCATGTTGGTCTTGGTCCAGGTCTCGTCGATGAACACCAGGCGGCAAGGATCGATACGGTTCTGATACTTTGCCCACTGTGCCCGCCGGCGTGCCACATCGGGGCGATCCTGCTCGGCCGCGATCAGCGTCTTTTTTTGTGACTGAGCTTCTCGGCGTGGACGAACTCTCACACCGAGCGTAATCGACCTTCAGGCCGCGCTCGCCAAGTTCACCCACAAGACCACGCAGCGTGAAATCAGCGGCCCGGCAGCGCATCAGCAGCCACTCCCGATGCTCTCCGGCAATCTTCTTGGGCCTGTGCCCACCCATCTTGCCTGGCGCAAGACTGCTCGTCTCGCGCGAGCGATGCACCCATCTGATGACGGTGCTGATCCCAACCCCATAGCGCGCCGAGGCCTGACGGCGCGACAGGCCCTCCCGCTCAACCGACGCAACAACTCGCTCGCGAAGATCCATTGAATAAGGCTTGCCCATCCTTGCCGGTCTCCTTGTCCAGCCAGCAGGTTGATGATGTGGACGCCCCCGCACCGCCCAGCCGCGGCTATGATGCGGGCCGATCACTCGAAGCGATAAAAGGAGCATTCAGGATGAAGATCACGACCGTTGGATTGGATCTGGCCAAAAGCGTGTTCCAGGCTCATGGCATTGACGAGACAGGTGCCACGGCGTTGTTGAAGCGGCTTCACCGAAAGCAGATGATGCCCTTCTTCTCGAGGCTCCCAACCCTGCCTGATCGGAGTGGAAGCATGTGGAACGGCGCATTACTGGGCTCGCATCCTCGCCGCCATGGGACACGAAGTTCGCCTCATTCCACCGTCTTACGTGAAGGCCTATGTGAAGATATGCTCACCTGACCATAACTTCACTAATCGTCAGGTGACCATAATGCGGAGGAGCGCGTGAAATCCGCACGGTTCTGCCGTTCGTCGAGGGATTTGCTCCGCATTATTTTTCGGCGAA
>NZ_JBEWSZ010000042.1 GCF_040537815.1 Mesorhizobium shangrilense | reverse complement strand
GCGGCAGTTGGCGATCTTCTCTTCGCGCGGCCCGTAACAAAAGGCTATCATCCAGGCTTGGCCGACGTCCTCAGGATCTTTCATAAGGCCGACGTCACTTTCGGCAACTTGGAAACCAACATCTTGGATGTTCGGTCTAAAGGATGCCCACAGGCTGAGTACGGCGGTGCATATTGCGTCAGCGCTCCGGAACTGGGACCTGATTTAAAGGCGATGGGCTTCAATATGCTTAGTCGCGCGAATAACCATACGCTCGACTGGGGCCTTGAAGGCATGCAGGAGACGAGCCGCGCGCTTGATGAGAATGGAATCATCCATGCAGGCGCAGGCGAAAACCTCGCACAAGCCGGCGCCGCTCGCTTCTTGGAAACCTCGCGCGGTCGCGTGGCGTTGGTGTCATTTGCTGCAACGTTCGAGCCTATGGCTCGTGCGTGCGACCCCGCCGGCGAGGCGCCAGGCAGACCAGGACTCAATGCCCTTCGCCTGACCAAAAGCATCGTGGTCCCGCGGGAAATGCTCGAAAACTTGAGGCGGATACGCGAAGTGTTACCGGGCTACAATCCGGCCGGACAGGAGCCCAATCGGGTCGTACTTGACGGGGTGACATATAAATCGGGTGATAGAGCAGGTTATAGTTTCGAAGCAAACCCGCGCGACGTCGCTGATATTCTGCGAAACGTTCGTCGGGGCAAGCAGTTCTCCGACTTCTGCATCGTCACGAACCACGGGCACGAGCCCGGGGAATGGAGCCAGGAACCGCCTGACTACGAACAATCGTTTGCCCGCAGACTGATCGATGCCGGAGCAGACGCATACGTCGGACATGGACCGCATCAGTTGCGAGGCATCGAGATCTACAAAGGACGGCCTATCTTTTACAGTTTGGCGAATTTCTTCTGTCAGGATCTCCGGACGCCGGTAGGCGCTGACATGTTCGACGTATACGGCAAGGACCCACGGGTCGATACTGATGCCGAGGTGACGGTCGACGAGGTGGCAAAAGGATACCCGACAGCAGAAGGATTAGTAGGCTCCCAATCCGACGCGGTTTATTATGAGAGCATTGTCGCGATGAGCCGCTTTGAGCACAACCAGCTTGCTGAATTGAAGCTCTATCCAATCGAGCTCGGTCGCTCCAAAAGATTTGCCAACCGGGGAGTGCCGAGGCTCGCCCCCGCTCCGCAAGCAAGAGCCATTCTGGAGCGGCTACAGAAGCTCTCGGAGTCATTCGGGACCCAAATCGACATAGAGAACGGCATTGGATTGATCCGACTGCGGCCCAGTTCG
>NZ_JBEWSZ010000041.1 GCF_040537815.1 Mesorhizobium shangrilense | reverse complement strand
CCGGCTACAATCCCCATAGCGCCAGTCTTGCCCGCGGCTCCGTTCAATCCGGCTTGCAATGAGGTCCGACAACCAGCCGGACGCTCCGTCGTGCCTGCAGACCTCACAGAAGCCTCCAGATTCCCTTAGGCTTGCAAATCTGATTCATATGTGGACGCCCCCTATGGCAAGGGCTCTTTTTCGGGATGGTTTTGATCGGTTGCTTTCATATGTCCGGCCTTTTTGTGCGGCGTGATGTTTGCTGCTGGCCATGATGGAAATCCGCCGGTGAGGTCCCTGATCAAGCTGACGCACTTATAAGGCGCATTGAATCAGACGGGTTGGTCTCACCATTGGCTCGATCGTTACTCATCATCGACTGCCGTTACCAATTCGGGTGATCTGTGTTTCGTCAGGCTGTGAGTTCGTAAGGTCGATAGGCTTCCTTGCGCGTCAGTACGACCCACGCGATCCGGGCGAGCTTGTTGGCGAGTGCAACGGAGACAAGCCTGAACGGCTTTTTCTCCATGAGCTTTCTGATCCAGTTCGCCATGGGCGTTGGCTTGTCCTTTGTGTGGCGGATTACGGCGGTGGCGCCGACGACGAGCAAGCGACGCAAGTATCTGTCTCCCTGCTTGGAGATGCCACCGAGCCGTGCCTTGCCGCCGGTGGAATGTTGTTGTGGTGTCAGCCCGAGCCAGGCGGCGAACTGCCTGCCCGAGCGGAACTGATCGGGATCGGTGACGGTGGCGGCAAGAGCCGTGGCCGTGATCACGCCGAGGCCAGGGATTCCGGCGAGCCGGCGACTGGCCTCGCTCTCGGCATGCCAGGCCATGAGCTGCCGATCCAGTTCCGCGATCTCATCGTTGAGTGCCATGATCTGGCGAACAAGAACCCCCAGAGAAGTATGGGCATGAACTGGTAAAGCGTTTTCGTCGGACAGCGCCTGTTCGGCTAGCTTCGCCAGATTAGCGATGCCGGGATTTGCGACAAGACCGAGTTCGGCCAAATGCGCGCGCAAGGCATTGGCGATCATGGTGCGTTGGCGCACGAGCAACGATCGGGCGCGATGGGTCATGAGAATGCTCTGCTGCTCGATCGTCTTCACCGGTACGAAACGCATCGTCGGGCGCTGCACAGCTTCGCAGATCGCTTCGGCATCGAGCGCGTCACTCTTGCCGCGTTTGACTAATCGTCAGGTGACCATAATGCGGAGGAGCGCGGTCTGATCGGCAGATTTTAGCCGTTTTTGTCCATGTTCCTCCGCATTATTTCAGAGTGTGTCGAGCCAGGCGAGCACGCTCGCATCG
>NZ_JBEWSZ010000040.1 GCF_040537815.1 Mesorhizobium shangrilense | reverse complement strand
TCGATGGCGGGTTGTCGATCCTTGATTACACTTCTCTGACCCTGCTCAAGACGCGTGGCCCCGCGTTGTTCTCCGGGACGTTGGTGGACACGTCCACTAAGTAGGCGGGACAGCTTGCGACGATCGAAAACGACCGGCCGGGAGCGATCGGGTCCATTCGCGGCTTATCCGGGCAACAACCGAAATGGGAGTTGAAGTGACACGATCAAGAGCACTGATCACCGGCGCAGGTGCAAAAGATGGGATTGGTTTTGCCTGTGCCAGGCTCCTGGCCGAGGCTGGTTTCGCAGTTGCGCTGTCCGCAACGACGGATCGCGTGCTCGACCGTGCGAACGAACTGAATGCCGCGGGTCACACTGCAAGTGGCCACATAGGCGATCTAACCCTGACCGAGGACGTCGATCACCTTTTGTCCGAACTCGGGAGCGTCAATATTCTTGTCAACAATGCCGGCATGGGCACAAAGGCGAAGCCCGCCCTTGAAAAGCGTCTCACAGAAATTGCCAATGATGAATGGGATCATGAACTCTCGGTGAGCCTCAAGACCGCGTTCTTGGTCACCAAGGCTTTCCTTCCAGCAATGCTATCGGCAGGATATGGGCGCATCGTAAATGTGGCTTCGGTCACTGGACCGTACGTATCGAGTCCCGGTTCTTCCGCATACTCGGCGGCCAAGGCTGGCATGGTTGGATTGACCCATGCGCTGGCGCTCGAGGTGGCATCGAACGGCGTTACGGTCAACGCGGTCGCTCCCGGCTGGATTCAAACTGGTGCGTCGACACCCTCCGAGTTGTCAGCGGCGCTGAACACCCCCTGTGGACGTGCCGGTCGCCCAGAAGAGGTTGGAGCGGCAGTCGTATTCCTTGCATCGCCTGCCGCCAGCTATATCAACGGTGCGGTCCTCGTTGTCGACGGCGGGAATATTCTGCAGGAACGGAAATGAAGCTTGTTTGACGGCGAAGAGCATTGATCGCCCAGTTCGCACCAAGCTCGATGAGGTCATCACGAGCTTCGGCCAGCGGAGGCAACGCCGCCAAAGCCAACGGAGTACTTGCATCTCCATGGTGAGGCGGAGCCCCGAAGAAACGGCAACGAGCCCGACCGTGGCGCGACCTTCGCTCACCGGGCGGCCTTTCGTGGCGTGTGCAGAGAAGCCTACCAGCCAATTGAAAGCGCAGCCGCGATCAAGCCGCTCAACAACAGGGTTCCACGCGTAAGCACAGTTTCGTCGAAGTCGAAATGAGACGTGTGATGGCGGCCATTCGCCGGCATCGTATGTTGAGCAATTGCAGCGCAGGCATTTCGGCGGGGGGATTTCGAATTCCAGAACCGCCTCGCCCGGCACGACGTTTAG
>NZ_JBEWSZ010000039.1 GCF_040537815.1 Mesorhizobium shangrilense | reverse complement strand
CGGCATCAAGGTCTGCTGCGGCGGCATTGTCGGCATGGGCGAAGAGCCGGCGGACCGGATCGACATGCTGGTCACCTTGGCCAACCTGCCGGAGCATCCGGAAAGCGTTCCGATCAACATGCTGATCCCGTTTGCCGGCACCCCGCTTGCCGAAGCCAGGCCGATCGAGCCGATCGAATTCGTGCGCGTGATCGCGCTGGCACGCATCATGATGCCGAAATCATATATCCGCCTTTCCGCCGGCCGTATTGCCATGACCGACGAAATGCAGGCGCTGTGTTTTTTTGCAGGCGCCAATTCCATTTTCGTCGGCGACACGCTGCTGACGGCGGACAATCCTGGCGAGGACAAGGATACCCTTCTGTTCCGGCGCCTCGGCATCGAGCGCATGGAACTTGAAACACAATGAGCTGCACAACGCCACTCGCACGCTATGACGCGACCTTGCGCGGACTGAGGCGCAACGACCGGCTGAGAACGCTGTCGCCGCGCGCCGGACTCGACTTCTCGTCGAACGACTATCTCGGGCTTGCCAGATCCCAGAGGCTAGCCAATGCCATCACCGCTGCGCTCGCTCGTGGCACGCCAGTCGGAGCAAGCGGCTCGCGACTGCTCCGAGGCAATGCGCCCGAACATGAGGAGCTTGAGGCAAAGGCAGCGGCGTTCTTCGGTGCAGAGCGTGCCTTGTTTTTCGGCGGCGGTTACATCGCCAATTTCGCCCTTCTCACAACACTGCCACAGAAAGGCGATCTGCTCGTCCTCGACGAACTTGTGCATGCCAGCGCTCATGAAGGCGCCCGTGCCGGCCGGGCACAAATTGCCGTCGCGGCTCACAATGATACGGACGCTTTTGCAAACGTCATCCAGGAGTGGCGCGAATCCGGCGGTATTGGACATGTCTGGATCGCGGTCGAAAGCTTGTACAGCATGGATGGCGACCGCGCACCGCTCAAAGACCTCATGGCGTTGGCCGATCGCCATGACGGGTTCTTGCTCATCGACGAGGCGCATGCCACGGGCGTCTACGGGCCGGACGGCCGAGGCCTCGCCACCGCGTTCGAGGGACGCGAGAATGTGGTGACGCTGCATACATGCGGCAAGGCACTTGGTGCGTCCGGCGCGCTCGTCACCGCGCCAAGGTCGCTTTGCGACTTCCTGGTCAATCGCTGCCGGCCATTCATCTATGCAACCGCCCCATCGCCGCTAATGGCCGTCGCGGCCCAGGAAGCGCTCGCAATCCTGCAGGAAGAGCCCGATCGCCGCGATCGTCTGGCCGACATGGTGAGCTTTACTGCCTACGAACTCATGAAACGCTGCGGCGTTGCGGCCAGCGGTTCGCAAATTCTCCCGGTCATCGTCGGCCACAACGGCCGTTGCATGGCGGTGGCGGCGGCACTCCAGGC
>NZ_JBEWSZ010000038.1 GCF_040537815.1 Mesorhizobium shangrilense | reverse complement strand
CCTGATGAACTCGTGCACATCCAGCGTCATGAGCTTTGCCTTGCCGCCCTGCCGATAATCTCTCCCGCGGAACACGATCTTGCCGTCGGCTATGCTGACGAGCCGGGAGTTTGCGATGGCGACGCGGTGGGTATAGCGACCGAGATAAGCCAGCACCTGCTCTGGCCCGCCGAACGGCGGCTTGGCGTAGACGACCCATTCGAGGCGGCGGGCCTCGCCCAGCCGGCGTCTGAACACGGCGGGCAGCGCCAGTTCGGCGAGATCGCCGAAGAAGCTCAACTTGCCCGCTTCATACGCTGTCCGCAGTTCCTCCAGAAAGAGTCGGCGGAACAGGCGCGACAGCACGCGCACCGGCAGGAAGAAGCCGGGCCTGCAAGAGATCCAGCGCGTTCCATCGGGCGACAGTCCACCACCCGGCACGATGCAATGGATGTGGGGATGATAATGGAGGTTCTGACCCCAACTGTGCAGGACGCCGACAAGGCCGATCTCGGCTCCCAGATGTTTGGAATCGGCGGCGATGGTGCGTAGCGTCTCGGCGGTCGCCTTGAACAGCATCGTGTAGACCGCCGCCTTGTTCTGGAAGGCGATCGCCGCGATTTGCGCCGGCAGCGTGAAGACGACGTGGAAATAGGGAACCGGTAGGAGTTCGCCCTGCCGCGCGGCAAGCCATTCCCGGCAGGCCTGTCCCTGGCACTTCGGGCAATGCCGATTGCGGCAGGAATTGTAGGCGACGCGGATCGCCCCGCAGGACCGGCAGCCCTCGACATGGCCGCCCAGTTCGGCGGACCGGCATAGCTCGATCGCGCTCATCACGCGCCGCTCGACGCGCCCGAGATGGCCGTCATGGGCCTGCCGATACGCCTCGCCGTGGCGGCGGAAGATGTCCGCCACCTCCAGTCTCGCCGACATTGGCGGAACCGGTCAGCCCGGCGGCACAACCTCAATGGTCAGCCGATCGAGCGGGCTTTCCGTCCGCCGAATGAGACCGTTCGAGACCTTCGTGTAGCGCGCCGTGCTCGACAGGTTATTGTGGCCGAGCAGCACCTGGATGATGCGGATGTCCGTACCGTTCTCCAGCAAATGCGTGGCGAAGCTGTGCCTAAGCGTATGCACCGTCACGCGCTTGTCGATGCCGGCAGCCGCACGCGCCGAGCGGCACGCCGAATAGAGAACCTGCACATCGATGGGGCGATCGACGCCGCGCCCGGGAAACAGCCAGCCCTGCGGCTTCGCCAGCCGCCAGTAGACCCGCAGGATGCGCACAAGCTGCGCCGACAGCATCACGGTGCGGTCCTTGCCGCCCTTGCCGTGATGGACGAGGATCACGCCGCGTTCGCTGTCGATGTCGCCGACCTTCAGCCCGACGGTCTCCGAGGCGCGAAGTCCCGCGGCGTAGGCCGTGGTCAATGCCGTTCGGGTCTTCAGGCTCGGCACCGCCTCCAGGAACCGGACGACCTCGTCGGCGCTCAGCACCACTGGCAGAGTGCGTGGCGAGCGGGCGTAGACGATCCGCTCCGGGATCTCGGCATGGCCCAGCGTCACGCCGTAGAAAAACCGCAGCGCGCACACCGTCTGGTTCAGCGCCGGCCACGAGACTCCCGCCGAAACCAGATGGACTTGGAAGGCGCGGACGTCCTCCAGACCGAGCCGGTCCGGCGAGCGGTCGAAATAGCGCGAAAACTTGGCCACCGCGTGCACGTAGGATCGCTGGGTGGCCGGCGACAGATTGCGGATCGTCATGTCCTCGATCATGCGTCGGCGAAGAGGGCTCAACTCGGCCATCTCAAACTCCTGTTCTCAAGATTGCGCTTCAACAGCCGCAATCCTTCAAAACAGAAGCGTCATCCGCAAACCCACGCACCAAATGCCGCGTCAGCGGCTTCGTTCAATCC
>NZ_JBEWSZ010000037.1 GCF_040537815.1 Mesorhizobium shangrilense | reverse complement strand
GACGTCAAATGACTACGGTCGCCTGCCGGAGATCGTAGATACCGCTGACCAGTTGGTCGGGCTCCTCGCGCAGGCCGATCGAGCGCGCCATCTGGAGAAAGACGGCGATCACGGTCGTTGGCGCCGAGGAACTTGCGAATCTTGAGGTGCTGCTTGATCCAGCGGAACAACGGTTCGATCTGCCAGCGACCTTTGTAAAGGGCGGCGATCTCGACGGCCGGTCGCTTGAGATCATTGGTCAACAAATGGTGTCGCCATCGTGGCGCTGCACAGTCAGGCGCCGCAAGGCAATGGGCAGCTTGCAGTTGGATTTGCTGGCAAGGCTGACGTGGGCGTCGTCGAGAACGGTGAAGCCGTCGCCCTGCGTTATCTCAAGGCCGCGCTCGCCGAGCACCTTGAGCCCCATGTTGGATTTGGGGCGTGTGACGAAGAAGGCTTTGGCGCCGGCGATCGCCGTCCACCAGCCGCCGCAATGGCAATATCCCTTGTCGAAGACGTAGGTGGGGCCGGTCTCGATGGCGAGCGTGCGGCCGATCTCGGCGTTCGTTGACATTGGCGTCGGTGATGTCGAGGATGCGCGGGCAGTCGCTGTTGGGATCATAGACGACACGCAGTTTCATGCCGCGGATGCGGCCGTTCGACTTGGCCCAGCCGCAGGCCTTGCCGAGCGGGATGGGCGTGGAATCGATCAGCCGCAACATGGCCATGCCTTCGCGGCGCGCGTGCCGGTCGAGCTGATTGGCGATAAGGTCGAAGGTCTCGGCGAACACGGCGACAGGCCGGCGCCGGTTGGCATCCGACAGGGTCGAACGGCTCAGCAGGTCGCTGCCCAGATGATAATGATGCTGGCAGTTGGCGTTCCAGCCGCCCGCCAGGCCCGCGCAGACCGTCAGCACCGCTCAACTGCGCATAGTTGCAACAGATCCTTCAAATAACTTTACAGAATCTTTGCGAGCGCAGATCGCTGACCATGGTACCTTCACCACAAAGGCTGAGGTCAGGGACGAATAAAAGCTGATAGCTGTTAACGCTCAGCCTGCCGCACAGCACGCAACGGAGGTCGACGCCAATGGCAAGAAGAGCGCTCATCCTGCTCGAAGGCAGTACAAGGGGTATTGGTTCGCGATTCGTCCAAGCGGCCCAGCGTCTTGACCTTACACCAGTTACCCTGTCGGCCGATCCAGCTCAGTACGACTATCTTGCGGCGGAAAGGCTTGAGGCAATCCGTGTCGATATAAACGATCTCGATGCGCTGATCCGCGAATGTTCCCAGCTGCAGGCGAGCTATGACATCGTTGGCATTACAAGTGCCTGGGAGCCGTTCTATGCGACAGTTGGCAAGCTCTGCAGGCATTTCAATCTGCCGGGACCGAACCCCGCATCCATCGAACGATGCTGCGACAAATTCATTCAACGTCAGCTCCTCGCCGAGGCCGGCGTTCCAATACCTGCTTATCGCTTGGCAGCGAATGCGACAGACGTAGAAGGCTCCGCCGCAGAGATCGGCCTGCCGGTGGTTCTCAAGCCAGCCGTGGGTACCGGCAGCAGCGGTGTCCGATTGTGCCGCAACATCGATGAGTTAACCGAACATACGACCTATCTGTTGGACGGGAAGCACATATGGCGGTCTTCGCCGAGGATACTGGTCGAAGAATTCGCACAAGGCCCGTACTACGGCGCTAACATAATGGGAAATGAAGTCATTGCGATTGGTGCCGCTGAGTTCGGCCCCCCACCGCATTTCGTCTTTCGTGAGTACACCCATCCGGCCCCGCTGACTGATGACGAGCATAAACGTATCGTTGATGTTTCGCTGAGCTGTTTGCGAGCTCTCGGCCTTGCCTGGGGGCCAACGAACATCGAACTCCGGTGGACGAAGCGTGGCCCAGTCGTCATCGAAGTCAATCCACGTCTTTCGGGCGGGGATCCTGACCTGGTCCAGCTGGCTTGCGGTATCGATCTCGTCACCGAGCACATCAAGCTTGTCATCGGCGAGGAATGGGATTTGCGCAGAAGGCATTCGCAAACTGCGGCCATGCGGCTCCTGGTTCCTGATCGCGATGGCATCCTCGATTGGATCGATGGCGACAGTCGGGCGGCTGCTGTACCAGGTGTCGCCGAGGTCAGATTGCATGTTGAACCCAAGACACCGATCGTCAGGAAAGGCGATTGGCTAGACTCGATCGGATGTGTCATCGCCGCTTCAGCCAGTCCAGCTCAGACCAAGGCGATACTTCAGCATGCCGTCGACTTAATTAGTTGGTCGATCACGCCACTTCCGGCCCTTGGCGAACAGGAGCAATCAGCGCCCCCTAAGAGTCCGTTTTGAAATTCACGGATGAGCATTTCTTCGGACGAGATTGCCGCCCATGGCGACGAGGATCATGGCTTGAGAGACGTCGATGCGCTGCTCGTAGTCGCGCACGAGGCGGCGC
>NZ_JBEWSZ010000036.1 GCF_040537815.1 Mesorhizobium shangrilense | reverse complement strand
CCCTGCCAAACGGGCTTTCGCTTCTCGGCAAATGCTCGCAGGCCCTCGCGCTCGTCCTCCGACCCGAACACTTTCTGAACGATAGGCAACTGTTTCAACCGATCCTCCTCTGCTTGTCCATCGAGCGATTGGAACATGATCTCCTTGCTTGCAGCCAACGCAAGCGGTCCATTTTCAAGTAGCGATTGAGCCAACTTCAACGCTTCCTCGAGGGCTTCGCCTGGTTCGGTTAGATAGTTCACGACACCGAAGCGCTCAAAGTAGGCAGCGTCCTTGAAAGCTCCCGTCAGGGCGAGTTCCATTGCCAAGTGATATGGCATGCGCAGTGGAAGACGAACCAGAGCATTGGTCGCCAGCAAGTTGTGACGAACCTCGGGCAGACCAAACTTGGCGTCGCGCGCCGCCACAATCATGTCGCATGCCAAACATGTCTCGAAGCCGCCGGCCACGGCGTATCCTTCCACCGCCGCGATCAGCGGCTTGCGCGGCGGACGCCCCAGAATTCCAAAGTCCCCGCGCGCAAGCAGTGGAGGAGGGCCGTCCTTTGCCGCCGCTTTCAAATCCATACCAGATGAGAAATTGCCACCGGCGCCAGTAAGAACACCGACAAATAGGTCTTCCTCCCCATCAAGAAGATCCATCGCTGCCTGCATCGCCATGGCCGTGTCAGTGTCGAATGCATTTCTCACTTGGGGGCGATTGATAGTGACGATCAAGATATGGCCCCGGCGCTCGGTCAGAACTGGCCTCAACTCCTCGCTCATTCAACTCTCCTGTATCCACATCACCGCGCGGTCGTAGCGCTTGGTTGTTCCCTCGCCTTTCATCCGGACAAGGCCGAATTCAATTCTAAGCAGCCGGTCCCAGCGCGCCCGCTTTCGTCAGGTCATCCACTCTTTTTGAGCTGAGCTTAAGTTCCGAGAGCACCTCCTGTGTGTGGTGCCCACGGGCTGGAATAGAGGACAATTCTGCCGATGGCGTTGCCGAGAAGCGTGGCGCAGGTGCAGTCTGCAACACGCCGTCGACGATTTTATAGATTTGGCGTGCGACTATATGGGGATGCGCGGCCGCTTCCGGCGGTGAAAGAACGGGCGCAAAGCAAGCGTCAGTGCCTTCCAGAAGTTCGCTCCATTCGGCTCGGCTCTTCGTCCTGAAAATTGTCGACAGCTGATCGCCCAAAGCCTGCCAGTTCTCTGGGGTCGTCTGTCCTTTGACGAAGCGCTCGTCGTGATCCAAACCGAGGCGTCTTATGAATTCCACATAAAACTGAGGCTCCTCAGGTTGCACAATGATCCACTCACCATCAGAGCAGAGATAGGCACGATCCCAGTGCTTTCCGTGGGCAGCCGGCTTTGCATTTTCGAACGAGCCGCCAAGCTCGGGAAGAAACGTTATCAGAAGATTTAGCAGGTGCGCCGAGCCATCGACCATTGCGGCATCGACGACTTGGCCACGGCCATCTTGCCTAGCGCGCAGAATGCCAGCGAGGATACCCAAAGCTAGATAGAGTGCGCCACCTGCGACATCTCCCAACAGTGTCGGTGGTGCCTCGGGGCGCTGACCAGGCTGGGTCGCAAGCCACAGCGCTCCGGAAAGGGCCACGTAGTTAGCATCGTGTCCCGCCGCCTGGGATAGGGGGCCCGACTGTCCCCACCCGGTCATTCGGCCATAGACCAAAGATGGACGACGTGCGAGGCAAACGTCAGGACCCAAGCCCAGCCGTTCCATTACACCTGGTCGCATGCCTTCGATCAAAGCGTCAGCGCCATCGATCAATTGTAGGAAGGTCTCGACTGCTCCGGGCTTCTTCAAATCCATTATGATCGAGCGCTTGCCGCGGCTGCAGAGTGCCCATGGCCGTGGGCTGCCCGCGTCAGCGGCTGGACGCTCCACCGAAATCACGTCAGCACCGAGGTCGGCGAGCAACATACCGCAAAATGGGCCGGGCCCGAGCCCCGCCATTTCGATGATCTTCACACCTTTCAGAACGCCCATTTTGCAAATCTCTCCTGTTGCAATCCCGACATCAGTGCCAGGGGCTACCGATGCCGGACCAGCCGCATGACCGCATCCACGGCGACCGCACTTTGCCCCTGGGGGCGCACGATCAGCGGATTGATTTCGGCTTCGACGAAGCGCTCCTCGTTGGAGATTGCGAATTGGGCAAACCTTTGGATGGTGTCGACCGCTGCTTCAACATCGCCCTTCGGTCGGCCGCGCCAACCGTCAAGCAGTAGGAACAGTTTTAGGCTGCGCAGGGCCTCAGCAATCGTAGCACGCGAGGCGGGCAATAGGATCGTGGCAGTATCGCGCAGGAGTTCCGCTTCGGTGCCGCCCATCCCAATCGTGAGGGCAAGGCCCATCGAGTCTACCCGGCGTATGCCTACAAGCAACTCGCCGACTCCATCCATCACCATCTCTTCCACTAAGAAGTTGCGAATGGAGAGTTCGGGAGCAGCGTGTTTTAGTTTCTTTGCCATGGTGCGCACGGCTTGCCACGCCTCTTCGGGCGTACCCAAGCGCAGCACAACGGCTCCCAACTCGCTTTTGTGTGCCAGTCCTGCGCTAAGCGCCTTCACCGCCACTGGAAAATTAAGTTCGTCCAACCCACTGGTTTGATCTGGTGTCACAACGACACTTCGGGGCACCGCTATGCCAGATGCATCCAGTTCGGCTTTGGCAGCTGCCTCATCGAGAGCGACCTCGTCGCTCGAACGAACCGCATACCTTGGTAGAAGAATTTCTTCGTCCGTCCTTTGAGAAAGGGCGTCCGCCAGCTCCGACAAGCGCATTGCATTTGACACAGCACGAAGGCCGTCTTCCATCCCCTGCAGCGGG
>NZ_JBEWSZ010000035.1 GCF_040537815.1 Mesorhizobium shangrilense | reverse complement strand
AACGATCATGGTCTCGTAGCCGACGAAGACGCGGAGTTTGTCACCCACGCGCTGCACCAGTTCACTCACCTGGGTAATGACGCCGGAGCTGTCCTTGATGGCGACCACGGTTGGCAGCGCGGAGAGCTGCTCCACGAGGGCCGGGGTGATGTCGACGCCGGCGCGGCGCGGGCTGTTGTAGAGCATCAGCGGCAGCGGGGTGTTGCGGGAGATGTACTCGAAGAAGGCCACGATCTCACGCGGGCTCGGCATAGCGTAGATGGGTGGCAGGATCATGCCGCCTGCGCAGCCCGCCCCCACTGCCGTCTGACACGCCTCCAGCACATCCTCGACACGCAGGTCGGCGACGCCCGCAAGCACGGGCACGCGGCCGGCCACATGATCAACTGTCAGCTTGTAGAGGCGCGCGCGCTCCGCTTTGGTGAGAGCATAGAATTCGCCGGTGCTACCAGCCGCCACCACGCCCTGTGCGCCGTTAGCGATTGCATCGTCAACGAGTTCTTTATAACGCGTTTCATTGATGGAGCCATCGGCTCCGAAGGGAGTGACGAGAACGGGGAAGATACCGCCCCAGTTTACATCGGCCATGATCGATTGTCCTTTGTTGGGAGTTTTGTTGAAGGTGCGTCGGCCGCGGCCGTGAGAGGGCCGAGAAGGCGGGCTTGTTCAGTGAAGCGGCCGACGAAGGCCGCGAGCCTCGGGTTTGCGCCTGACAGCAGGAGTTCACGCGGAGCGCCGCTGGCGGCGACAACGCCCTGGTCCATGAAGACCACCCGATCGGCCAACTCATAGGCGAAGCCGATCTCATGGGTGACGATAACCATGGTCATGCCGTCGGCGGCGAGCTGACGGATTGCAGCGAGCACGTCGCCCACCAGTTCCGGGTCCAGCGCCGATGTCGGCTCGTCGAACAGCATGATGGTGGGCTGCATGGCAAGTGCGCGGGCGATGGCGATCCGCTGCTGCTGGCCGCCCGACAACTGTGACGGGTATTTATGCCCGGCGTCGGGAAGACCCATGCGGGTGAGGAGTTCGTGAGCCTGTACCTCGGCTTCGGCGCGCGGCACTTTCTTCACCACCAGCGGGGCTTCGATGATGTTCTGCAACGCGGTACGGTGAGGAAACAAGTTGAAGTTCTGGAACACCATGCCGGTCTTCACGCGCGCGGCGTTTACCTGCGCGTTAGAGAGCTTCAGCCGCGCGGTCGCCGTGCAGCGGAAAAGGGGCGCGCCCTCGATGAGGATCTCGCCCTGGTCGGGCTCCAACAACAAGTTCATGCAGCGCAGCAGCGAGGTCTTGCCCGAGCCGCTGGCGCCGATCAGACAGACCACCTCACCGCGGCGGACGTCAAGGTCGACGCCCCGTAGGACATGGTGCGTCCCGAAGGACTTCTCGATGCCGCGTACGCTCAGAACGACTTCTGTGGATGTTGCGGTTATCACGCGGCCTCCTTGCGCTCGAACCGGCGCGAAAGAGCGCTGAGGGGGAACAGGATGAGGATAAAGATGCCGCCGATGACGGTGTAGACCTCCATTGGCCGGTAGGTGAAACTGGCAATGTAGCCCGCCTGGTAAAGCAGATCGGGGATGGTCAGCACCGAGAGGAGCGTGGTGTTCTTGAGCTGCATGATGGTCTGGCCCACCAGCGGCGGCACCATGCGGCGCAAAGCCTGCGGCAGGATGATACGCTTCATGCGCTGGAAGTAGCCCATGCCCAGAACCACTGCGGCGTCGGTCTGGCCACGGTCGATGGACTGGACACCGGCGCGCAGGATCTCGGCATAGAAGCCGCTGGCATAGAACCCGAGACCGAGAATCCCCGCCGTTTCCTTGCCGATCTGGATCTGAAAGAAGATTGGCAGGGCATAGTAGATCCACATGAGCAACACCAGCAGCGGGATGTTGCGGAAGAATTCCACCCAGATGCGGCCGGTCCAGCGCGTCAGCCGCCACGGAGTGAGTTGGAGCAGCGCCACGAAGAGACCGATCGCGAGGCCGATGGCGCAGGTATAAATCGTGTATTTCAGCGTTATGAGCAGGCCGAAGGCAAGAATGTCCCAATTCGCGAGGACGACGGACGGATCGAATTTCATAAGCGCGCTCCGTCAGCCGGGAAGGAAACCGGCGGACAGCGGATCATCCGCTTCCAGCACCAGGGTGGAAAATGCGCTGATATGAGCCATGCCGCGCACCTCTGGGATCACGGCGGGCTGGCCGTCCTTGCCCTGAGCCAACTCCGCGACCTTGGCCGCGAAGGGCACCCCAAGGATGTTTTCGGCCCGGTAAGGGGCGCCAGTCGCCAACTCCCCACGAGCGTGAAGCTGGGCCAGCCGTGCGGAGGTACCGGTGCCGCAGGGCGAACGGTCGAACTTGTTGCTTGCCAAAATCACCAGATGGCGGGCGCCGCCCACGATGGCGCGATGGAACAGCACGCTGCCGACCTGCAGGTGACCGCTTGCAGAGTTAAGCCCCTGCTTGATAGCCACCCCTGCGTGGCACCAGCGGCTGGCGTGGTCGATGTCGAAGGGAAGATCGACCTGGCTTGCATCAACCAGGGCATACATGATGCCGCCATAGGCGATGTCGCAGGTCACCTTGCCGAGGCCATCGATCTCGACGGCTACATCGGCGGAGGCGAGATAGGATGGCACGTTGCGTAGGACCACTGAGGTCAGCTGGCCAGCCTCGAAGGTACCGGTCACATGGACGATACCCGCCGGGGTCTCGATGGACATGCCGGTTTGTTCAAAGCCCTGCGGCAGAGCGCCCGTGGCGGCCAAGCTGGCGATGTAGCCGATCGTGGCATGGCCGCACATGTCGAGGTAGACGTAGGAGGAGATGAAGAACAGCCCCTGATCCGCATCGCGGGAGGGCACGGGCACCGCTGCCACCATGGCGGCATGCCCGCGCGGTTCGTGAAGCAGCAGTCCCCTCAACCCATCATGGACCGCCCGGAAATCGTCCCGCTGTTCGCGCACACTGTGCCCGCGCAACGGAGGGATGCCCGAGATGACCGTGCGAGTCGGGTGCCCTGCGGTATGGCTGTCGATGACGGAGAAGAGACGGCTCGTGCGCATGGCGGTCAGCAGTACTTGCCGGACTGGGGAACTACC
>NZ_JBEWSZ010000034.1 GCF_040537815.1 Mesorhizobium shangrilense | reverse complement strand
TGCTGGTCAAACGACCGCAGAGGTTCGCCGAAAAATAATGCGGAGCAAATCCCTCGACGAACGGCAGAACCGTGCGGATTTCACGCGCTCCTCCGCATTATGGTCACCTGACGATTAGTGAAGTTATGGTCAGGTGAGCATATCTTTACGAAAGGCTTGACGTAGCCCGGGGCGATCAGCCGGACGTCATGTCCCAGCTTCGCAATCTCCCGCGCCCAGTAATGGCTGCCGGCGCACGCTTCCATGGCAACCGTGCACGCCGGCTGAGCAGCGAGGAACTCAAGAACGTGATCGCGGCGAAGCTTCTTTCTAAACAGGACCGCTCCCAACGCATCCGAGCCGTGCGCCTGGAACAGGTTCTTCGCAAGATCCAATCCGATTGTGCTAACTTCCAACATGGGACGCCTCCGTTCAAGTGATGATCAACGACACCACTTTGGCACAGCGATGCCGTGAGGGGGCGTCCACCCCATCAAGAGCTATGCTGGAATTTGGGTGACGAGGCTGATCAAGCGGCGCTCTGCGGCTTCAGTTCAATGACCTCGATTCCGTCCTGGAACGTGGCACCTGCGATGAGTTTAGGCAACTGATTTTGTCCTTTCAGTCGTCGCCACGTCCTGGCGGCGGCCATGACCAGCTTGAAGACCATCAGCCTGGCGGTTTTCGAGGAGAGCGAGCCCTTGGTGCGCACCGTGCGATGGCGAACGGTCGCAAAGACGCTCTCGATGGGATTGGACGTTCGCAGATGATCCCAATGTTCGGCGGGGAAATCGTAGAACGCCAGCAAGGCATTCTGATCTTTGGTCAGGCAGTCGACCGCCTTGCCGTATTTCGCATCATATTTCTCGACAAAGACGGCAATCGCCGTCTCGGCTGAGGCTCGGTTCGGGGCGGAAAAGATTTCGCGCAAGTCCGTCTTCATGGCGGCCTGCACCGATTTCGGCACCTTGTTGAGCACGTTGGCTGTCTTGTGCACCCAGCATCGCTGGTGCTTGGTGCCGGGAAGGAGCTCATCGAGCGCATTCCAGAAGCCAAGCGCGCCGTCGCCGACGGCAAGATCGGGCGCGATCTGCAGGCCACGACGCTTGACGTCGACCAGCAGCTCGCGCCAGCTCTGTGCGCTCTCACGAATGCCGGTCTGGAAGCCGAGCAGCTCTTTCTTGCCCTCGGGCGTGGCGCCGATCAGGACCAGCATGCATTCGGCATGATCTTCCATCCGGGCCTGCAGGTAGACCCCGTCCGCCCACACATACACATAGCGGCGCGCCGAAAGATCGCGCTTTTGCCAACGATCGTATTCGATGCTCCACTGTGCCGTCAGTCGCGTGATCACCGAGGGTGAGAGGTTCGGCGCCTCCTTGCCCAACAGAGCTGCCAGAGCTTCCTGAAAGTCGCCCGTCGAAATGCCGCGCAGGTAGAGAACGGGAAGAAGCGCATCTAGACTTCGTGTCCGACGCGCCCATTTCGGCAGGATCGATGAGCAAAAACGGATGCGCTCCGCTTCACCGTTCGCGCCACGATCCCGGACCTTCACCCGGCTGACGGGCACCGCCCCGATCCCCGTCTGAATGCTCCGCTGCGGGCCGCGACCGTGCCGGACCAGCCGGTCACGTCCGTCCGGAAGCTTGAGATCCCGCATCTCGGCAAGAAACGCTTCGGCCTCCATCTCGATCGCCTGCGCCAGCAATTTGCGCGCGCCGGTGCGAAGCACATCCGTCAGGGGATCATCGATTTCGTCGGGCTGACGAAGGCGAACAATGTTGATAGTCTCGTTCATGGCGTATCGCTCTCCTTGAGAGGTTCTGGCAGGCTTCATCACCCGCCTCGATACGCCGCCCTTCTCAAACCGTCATCACCCAGTTTCAGCCATAGCTCTCCCCATCAACTTGCCCGCCCACAAGGCCGCCGGCGTGCGCGACGCGATTGAGGCCGCAGGCGCGAGCCTGCTCTACCTGCCGCCCTACAGTCCCGACTTCAACCCCATCGAGAACGCCTTCTCCAAGCTCAAGGCGTTGTTGCGAGCAAAGGCCGAGAGAACCATCAAGGCTTTGTGGGACGCCGTCGGTCCGCTTCTCGACCTCTTCACGCCAGCCGAATGCGTAAACTACTTTAAGGCCGCAGGATATGAACCGGATTAAACAGGACGTGCTCTAGGCAGTGTGGACATTTACCTTAGCCATAGGACGATAGCCGCGAGAGTGACAACTGCGCGGTAGTTGCGGGCGGTTTTCTCGAAGCGTGTTGCGACCCGGCGAAACTGCTTGAGTTTGGAGAAGCAGCATTCGACGAGATGGCGCTGGGCATAGAGGTGCTTGTCGAGTGAATATTTAAGCGAGCGCGATGGGTTGTTGGGTATGACAGCGATCGCGCCCTTGGCGGCGATGGCTTGGCGTAAGTGGTCGGCGTCATAGGCGGTGTCGGCCATGACGACCTCGGCGGGCAGTCCTTCGATTAAGGCGGCGGCTTGCGGCGCATCGCCCTTTTTGACCTGCGGTAAGGGTGAACCGCACAGGGCAGCCCAAGCCGCGAACTGCCATGTGTATCTTGGTGCTCAGACCGCCGCGGGAACGACCAAGGGCTTGATCTTCAGACCCCCTTTTTTGGCGCCGGTCGCATGTTGGTGGGCCCGCACAATGGTGGAATCGATGATGAGATATTCGAAGTCCGGATCGTCCGACATCGCCTCGAAGATGCGCCACCAGACACCCTTGCTGCTCCATCGACTGAAGCGACGGAAGACGCTGTTCCAATCGCCGAATACATCGGGAAGATCGCGCCAGGGGGAGCCTGTTCGGACAATCCATAGCACCGCCTCGACAAACATCCGGTTATCCCGACCCGTCGACCCCTTCTGATCGGGCCGACCTATGATCAGCGGCGCCATCCGCTCCCACGCCGTGTCGCTCAATACCAACCGATCCATCACACCCACGGCTGCCTCCAAAAAGCAGTCTTGAATCACGCCACGAGCAAAAAGGGAATCTGGAGGGTTCTGTGAGGTCCGGGGCACAGGCGGGGCACGCGGGCTCGACGTCGGACCTCATTGCAAGCCGGATTGAGCGAAGCCGCGGGCTGGTCTGGCACTATGGGGATTGTAGCCTGGAGGGGCGGTCGGGATTGTCCTCGTCGGGTGAATGAAGGGCAACCGCGATGCGACCCCAAGGGATGATGGCACGGCGGAAGGTCGAATTTTGATGGCGGTCGCCGCGGATTGGGTCGGGACGCCTTCTGTCGCTGGCACGAGTGCTCGTGGTCTTGTGCGGAAAGCCAAAGGTCGGCATGCCGGCGCAGATGGCGACGGATGCCAAAGCTGATGATGTGGA
>NZ_JBEWSZ010000033.1 GCF_040537815.1 Mesorhizobium shangrilense | reverse complement strand
CGCTTGTAACTCACTTGGAAATGCAGGCGGTTCATCGTCCCCGTTGCAGTTTGTGACGGTGACTCACCCCTTTCATCCGTATTCCGGGCAGCGCGGTGCCTGCGTTGGGAAGCGCGGTAACCGAGCGGGCAAGCTGTTGCTGCTGCGCTTTGACGATGGCCGGATTTGCTCTGTTCCGCCGCAATGGACCGATGCAGCCGTGCCCAGCCTTGAGGTTGTCGCGGGAAACGGGCGCGCACTGTGCAGCCTCACCGACCTACTGGAACTCAGCGGTCTCGTAGAGCGCCTCATATCGCAAGGGAGATGCGCAACGCCGCAAGATTGTAAAGGAAATTTTGCCGATGTTGTAAGGAAAATAACGCCGCAAAACCCATGGGGGCTTCGCTGAATGTGCCGTATTAGCAGAGATTATATGCGATTGGTCGGCAGATACACGCTTGACAGTTTAATCATACGCGGCATATTTATAATTACGTCAATTGAGTCGACATCGGGGGGCGGCGCAGGTGTCGGACAGCGTCAAACGCAGGCAATCGAAAGCCAGCGCTTTGGCCGAGGATGGCACGCTCAATCCAGCCCCGGAAAAAATCGGCGATCAGAAGTTCCGGGAGGACGGCTTCTTCGATCCGCGCGACATCGTGCAGGTGAAGTACGAGATGCTGCGGCGCGTATCCGTCGACAAAATGTCGGTAACGGAGGTGTCCGACGAATATGGCGTCTCCCGCCCGACCTTCTACCAGGCCAAAGCGGACTTCGAGGACGCGGGTCTGGCGGGCCTAGTACCGAGGAAGCGCGGCCCGCACGGCCCGCACAAGATCCAGAGCGAAGTGCTGGCCTTCCTCAGGGCCCAAGTGGTTCCAGGCGAGCCCATTCGGGCACGCGAACTGACGAACCGGCTCTGGACAGAGTTCGGCCTCGATGTCCACCCCAGAACAATCGAGCGTGCGCTCGGCGTAAAAAAAACGGCGTAACCATCAGTGGTGGTGCGCAATTGCATTGTGCGATGCAGTCCCGCGCCGCGGAGCGATACGAAATACTGCGCGCCGCCGCGCTTGGCGCCGCGCTCCCTCTGGAGGCACGCAGCGGTCTTACCATCCTTCTGCATCGCGGCATGTGGGCCTGGGTTAGCGCGATCTTGCGTACGCCGGGCTGGTCCCCACCCGCGGCTTTGCCGCCTGTCGCCAGGCTGCCGATCGCAGACGAAACGTCCGAGCGACGCACAATCATCCACTTGCTCGCCGCCATCGTGATGGCGGCCCCTGAACGGAGAACAGCATGAACGAAAAGCTCAAGGTCCAATCGCATCATCTC
Organism: Mesorhizobium shangrilense; assembly: GCF_040537815.1. Classification (NCBI taxonomy): domain Bacteria; kingdom Pseudomonadati; phylum Pseudomonadota; class Alphaproteobacteria; order Hyphomicrobiales; family Phyllobacteriaceae; genus Mesorhizobium; species Mesorhizobium shangrilense. Next base: position 2,091 of record NZ_JBEWSZ010000033.1, on the reverse strand, counting down.
GAGCGGAGCGCCTACCTCTACATCCGACAGTCATCGATGCGACAGGTCATGGAGAACGTCGAAAGCACCAAGCGTCAATACGATCTTCGTGGTCGCGCGATCGGGCTTGGATGGCGCGACGACCAGGTCACCGTCATCGACAGCGACCAGGGCGTATCCGGCGCTTCAGCGTCGTGGCGCGAAGGCTTCCAGCACTTGGTGTCCGATGTCGGCATGGGCCGCGCGGGGATCGTCATGGGCCTGGAAGTATCCCGCCTCGCCAGAAACAATGCGGACTGGCATCGGCTGCTGGAGATCTGCGCTTTGGCCGACACACTCATCCTCGACGAAGATGGCGTGTACGACCCGGCCAACTTCAATGACCGGCTTCTGCTGGGCCTCAAGGGCACGATGAGCGAGGCCGAGTTGCACGTTATCAAAGCCCGGTTGCGCGGTGGCATTCTCAACAAAGCACGCCGCGGTGAATATCGTTGCCCCCTTCCGACCGGCTTCATCTACAATGAGGTTGGCGATGTGGTCCTCGATCCGGACGCTCAGATCCGGGAGATGATCACCCACTTCTTCGAGACGTTCTCACGGGTCGGGTCGGCTACGCAGACCGTCAAGGCGTTTGCCAAGGAGGGTCTGCTCTTCCCATCCCGGTTCCGCAACAGCAAGCGGGTGGTCTTCCAACCCCTGACCACATCGGCGGCCTTACGCACGCTGCACAATCCTCGTTACGCGGGCGTCTATGCCTATGGCCAGCGGCTTTACCGCAGAACCGTCGACGGAAAGAAACAGATCCGCAAACGTGAGCCCAATGAATGGCTCGCATGCATCCCGGACGCCCATCCCAGCTATATCAGTTGGGACCAGTTCCAGCACAATCTCAAGGCGCTCGAGGCCAACGGCCAAGGCTACCAAACCGCGCGCATCTCGCCACCGCGCGAAGGCGCGGCTTTGTTGCAGGGGCGCGTCATATGCGGGCGGTGTGGCTGTCACATGAGGGCCCGTTACGTCACCCGGCGCGGTCAGGTGGACACTTGGTACGTCTGCAGCCGCGCCTACGTCTCTCGGGGTGAGCCTCACTGCCAGTCGATCGCAGGCTGGCCCGTCGACGGGGCGATCGGCGAACTCATCGCCGCAGAAATGACGCCCGCCGCCGTGGAGTTGGCTTTGGAGATCCGAAAAGAAATCGAAGCGCGCTATGACGAAGCGGACAAACTCCGGCTCCGTGCCGTCGAACGCGCCCAAATCGATGCCGATCTTGCACAGCGGCGGTTTATGCTGGTCGATCCGAACAACCGTCTGGTTGCCGACACCCTTGAACGCGAATGGAACGACAAACTGCGCATGCTGGCTGATCTACGAGAAGAACGAGAGAGCGCCCTACGCCAAGACCGAGCGACACTCGACGATGCAATCCGTGATCGATTGATCGCCATGACGGCCGACTTCAAAACGGTCTGGTGCGACCCCACCTTGCCGAACCGAGAACGCAAGCGGCTCCTTGCCTATCTCGTCGAAGACGTCACATTGCTCAAGTTCCAGGCCGAGGGTGAGACCCGGATCCACATCCGCTTCAGAGGCGGAAGGACCGAAACATTGACCACCCAGAACCCGAAAACCTCAGCACAGCAGGTAAAGACCCGGCCCGAGGTGGTCGAATTGGTCGACAAGCTTCTCGACGATCATATCTGCGCCGAAATCGCTGACATCCTGAATGCAAGGGGAATCCGTCCCGGCGGCTCAGCGCGGCGCGGCAAGGCTGACGCCCAGTTCACCGACTTGCACGTCATCTATCTCGTCAAGCAATATGGTCTGCGCTCGCGCTACGACCGGCTGCGCGAGCGGGGAATGCTGACAAAAGCAGAAGCCTGCGCAAAACTCGGAATCACCGAATGTACCCTGGTCAGATGGGCGAGATACGGCATCGTGAAAAGACATGCCTACAACGGCTATATCTGCCTCTATGAACTGCTAGAGCACGTCCCAGCCAAACAATCCAGCCGATGGAACCAGCTTGCCCATCGGGCAGAGGCTATCCGCCGACTCAACTCCTCAAAATGCTCCGATCTCAAGGAAAGGGCTGTAGTATGAAGCCAGTTAGTT
>NZ_JBEWSZ010000032.1:2764-3918 GCF_040537815.1 Mesorhizobium shangrilense | reverse complement strand
ACTAATCGTCAGGTGACCATAATGCGGAGGAGCGCGGTCTGATCGGCAGATTTTAGCCGTTTTTGTCCATGTTCCTCCGCATTATTTCAGAGTGTGTCGAGCCAGGCGAGCACGCTCGCATCGCGCTTCCAAGATGGCTGGCCGCCGGGTGTGGTTGGAGCGGCGACCTTTTCCAGGGCTTTCCGCTTCGTTTCCAGATTGGCCCTGGCATAGTGGTTGGTCGTGTCGAGGCTCACATGGCCGAGCCAGCTTCGGATGACCGTAACGTCGACGCCCGCCGAGATGAGGTGCACGGCGGTGGCGTGTCGGAAGGCGTGTGGCGTTACGTGCTTGGCACGCAGCGTTTGCATGGTTTCGGCCGCCGCCTTCACGTAGGCGGCGAGCTTGAACCGGACCCCTGAGGCGCTGAGCGGCTCACCATAGCGGTTGACGAACAGCCGCTGGTCGGACGCTCGCGGTTGCCGTTCAAGCAGTTTCTTCAGCAACATCACGGTTTCCGGCCAGAGCGGGCAGATACGTTCCTTCCGGCCTTTGCCGGTCAGACGCACGCAGTTCGGGCTTTCGAACCGGATTGCTTCAGGGCATAGGTCGAGCGCTTCCTGTATTCGTGCGCCGCTGTTGTAGAGGAACGAGAACAGCGCATGATCGCGCATACCCTCAACGGTCGAACGATTTGGCTGAGCGAGGATCGCCGTCACTTCCGCCGGATCCAGATAGCAAGGTTCCGACACCGGAGCGCGCTTGATAGGGATGTGGAGGATTTCGACGCATTGAGCGATCGATGCGGGATCCCTGGTGGCCACGAAGTGGAAGAAGCTGCGGATCGCGGCAAGCCGGCAGTTGCGCGTGCCGATCGTACCTCCACGTTCACGTTCGGCGTGACGGAGGAACGCGGCGACCTCGCTGGCGGCCAGATCGGCCAGCGTGATCATAGCCACCTTCTTCCCAGCACGCTGTGCAACGAACCGAAGCAATAGCCGCCAGGTGTCGCGGTAGGACCGGACTGTGTGGATGGACGCGTTGCGCTGCTCGACCAGCCATTCATAGAAGAACGCACGCATCAGATCCGGGAACCGATCATCCCTGCTCATGACCGCACCTCCTGCCGCAGATTGAGGCATGGCGCGCCAACTGCCCGGAACCGCTCATTTGCA
>NZ_JBEWSZ010000032.1:0-2664 GCF_040537815.1 Mesorhizobium shangrilense | reverse complement strand
AATGCAGCAGGTCCTGCGTCACGGTGATGTAGACCAGGGTAGAGTTGATGTCCCGATGGCCGAGGTAGGTCGCGAGGAACGGCAGGCGATCTTGTGGATTGATGTCCGTCCGGTACCATTCGAGGATCCTGTTCACGACCATCGAGTGACGCAGATCATGAACACGAGGGCCCGTTTTTCCTCGCAATGGCTTCAACCCAGCGCGGCGTATGACGTCGGCAAGCAGCCAGGTGATCATTTCCGGCGTGTAATGGCCGTCGCCTCGCTCATGCCAGAACAGGCCGGAGCGCGCGTCCTGTGATCCACCGGCACGCCGCCGCGCATCGATGTAGGCCCGAAGCTCGACTACAACGCTGTCGGGTAGCGGCAGAATCCGGGTCTTGAAGAACTTGGTCTCCCGGATGGTTATCGTACCGTCCTGCAGGTCGACGTCACCAAGATCGAGACGGGCAAGCTCGCCGCGCCGTAAGCCTGCGCAATAAGCCAGCAGCAGCATCGTGTACATGCTCTGCGGTCGAAGCGGCACCCGTGGCGACGGATACGTACGTGCGACGTCGAGCATCCGTCGCACGTCGGCAGGCGAGTAGATATGGGGCTTTCGCCATTGCCTGGCGGCCTGCTTCCTCGGTCTCGGGTCCGGTCGCCGCTCAGGCATCGACGGGTCGCGGTGACGAAGGATTTTCGCCAAGACGCGCTTGAGCTTTTCGCATTCCTCCGCGTGGTGACGCGTGCCATTCGTTGTCGCCCATCGATCGATCATGGCGCTCAGCGGTTCGGTTTCCGGTCCCGGATGCGACTGCAGGAACCGGTCGAACCGCAAGAGCAACAGGGGCTGCGAAGTGTATTTGTATCCTCTGCGCCGCATCATCGCGACATGCTCGGCCATCATTTTTCCCAGTACGCTGCCGAACGGCCTAGGCTGGCGCAGTTCGGCAAGAGCCTGTTCCGGATCCCGCGACGCCAATGCCCGCCAGATCGGCATGCTCTGCTTGATATTGCACTCATCGCGCAGAGCGGCGACGGGATTGCGTTCGATCGCGCCGATTTCCACCAGGCGTTCGAGGAACCGGTCAATGATGCGGGTGCGGTGCAAGAGCGTGGATGCCGCCCGGCGAATGGCTGATTCTCCTAGCCAGGCTAGCAGCACTTCTTGACCGAGTGCCTCGTAACGTTCGGCGACATCCTGGAAGCCATGCAAGACCTGCCGATAACAGGTTCGGCTTTTCATGCTGCGCAGATCAAGGCTCGCGACATAGCGGCCAATGGTTGCGCGGTCGGGATCGGGCCAGCGGGCGGTCATGCCAGCACCTCCATTCCCGGCACGTCAAGCGCGATGGCCCTGAGGTCCTCGGTAGCAAGCTTGAGGTAGGGAGCCGTCGACGCGGTTGAGCGATGCCCCAACAGGTCGCCGATGACCTTTAGCGGAACTGACGTGCGCAGCATCTCGACCGCACGCGCATGACGGAAGATGTGTGGTCCACATTTGCCTGGCGGCTTGATGCCGGCATGGCGGAGCCGTCGTCGGACCAGGCTGTATAGCTTCTCGAGCTTGCAATAGGGCGCGCGCGTGCGGAGGAAGATTTCCCGGGCATCGGTCGCAGGCCGTCCGGAACGCAGATAAGCGAGCACGGCCTCGCCCACCGGATCCATCAGGGGCAGGAACGAGCAGGCTTGCGCCTTGCTGTGACGGACACGGATGGCTTCGGTCCGCCAGTCAATGTCCTCGATCCGTAGGTTACGGATTTCTCCAGCCCGCAGTCCATAGGTTGCAAGGATTTGCAAGATCGCATGATCCCGCAGCCCCGCCGGCGTCTTGTCCGTCCTCGCGGTTTTCAGCACCGCGGCGATCTGGCACCGCTTCAGGATCGAGGGCACCCCTTCATAGGCGTAGAGCAGTGGCGCGATGATATGTGGTGACTGGTCGGTCGCAATGTGACCTGTCCTATGGAGATACCGCAACAGCGAGCGAAGCCGCTCCGCCACAGATTTCAGCGAGCAGCGCGTCAGCTTCAACGCACGCAGGTCCATATAGCGGTCGATGTCGCCGATGCTCAGGTCCATCAGGCCTTCGACACCGCATCGTTCGAGTTGCCAGGCCAAGAAGTGTCGAGCCTCCCACAAGAACGCGTCGATGCTGGGCCGAGCAAAGCCACGCTCCTCGTGAAGCCAGGTCTCGTATTCGTTGCTGATCGTAAATCGCAGTGCATCGGCGGCGCAGGTCGCTTTCGGGGCTGGTGGCCACTGCCCCTGCACAAGCCGAAGCAGTGCGTGAATGCCCGCGCACGGAATCTGGTGCCAGCGCGGACCGGGACGTCGACCACGACGCTGCCGGAACAGCGCGACCGCATCGCGCAGATATCGCTCCACTTGGGCTTCGGTTATATCCGTGACCAGGATATTTTGCCGCGTAAGATGGTCGAGGAACCCGCGCGCATAAGCACAATAGTTTCCTACCACCACCGGGCTGTATTGTTGGCTGATCAGTACGGCTTTGAGCTCGGTAATCAGTTCGCAATCGGATTTCGACATCAATGGCTCCTCTGCTGGTCAAACGACCGCAGAGGTTCGCCGAAAAATAATGCGGAGCAAATCCCTCGACGAACGGCAGAACCGTGCGGATTTCACGCGCTCCTCCGCATTATGGTCACCTGACGATTAGTGAAG
>NZ_JBEWSZ010000031.1 GCF_040537815.1 Mesorhizobium shangrilense | reverse complement strand
TCAACTCGGCCATCTCAAACTCCTGTTCTCAAGATTGCGCTTCAACAGCCGCAATCCTTCAAAACAGAAGCGTCATCCGCAAACCCACGCACCAAATGCCGCGTCAGCGGCTTCGTTCAATCCTAAGAGTCCACACCGCCTAGCGTCGCCCGACAAAGATAGCGCGCTAGGTCAAGTCGAAGGGCAAAAGTCCGGGGAACAGGGGAGCGGAACAGCATCCCGCTACGGCCCCCGCCGCCCTCGGCACGTTCGGCCGGCTGTCGCCAGCGCCCGCTATCGATGTCGCTGACTTTCGGCCCAACCGTCTTGAAGGCGCGCAATCCTGCGCCGTAGGTCCTCTATACTGCCGTAACGCGCTGGAGCGACGGAATATGCGAGTAACACTCAGGACTGAATAGGATACCACTTGCCTGGAAGGAGACGAGTCCTCATGGCAAGGTCGGCTCGCGATCCTATTCGCGCCGCCAACTTGCAACCAAAATCTGTCGAGCCGGCGCCATCACCCAGGGCAATCGGAGTAACATTGAATTAATGGCCAATTTTTTTGGGGAATTAGATGAACAAAATCTACTATAACGCGGGTTCGGCGCTGGAAGATCTATAGTTTGACGGGATGTTGATTGCTGCGGGCGGGTTTTATCTTTGCGGCATACCGGGGCTGTTGATCAGCGCGATCAGGGGAAGCAGGCATCAAGGAGCTGACGATCGCGTCGAACAATTGCGGCGTCGACGACTTCGGCCTTGGCCTCCTGCTGATCAAGAAGATGATCTCGTCCTATGTCGGCGAGAACGCCCGGGTTCATGCGGCAATACCTGAGCGGTGAACTGGAACTGGAGTTCAATCCGCCGGGGACGTTGGCCGAACGCATGCGCGCCGGCGGTGCCGGTATTGCCGGCTTCTACGCGAAGACCGGCGTGGGCACGGCGGTCGCCGAGGGCAAGGAGCACAAGTCTTTCAACGGCGAAACCTATGTGCTGGAGACCGGTATCGTCGCATACCCTGTCCATTGTGAAGGCGTGGAAGGCGGACACCCTCCGGCGATCTCATTTTTTCGCAAGACGGCGCGCAACTTCAACCCGCCGGTCGCCACCTGAGGCAGGATCTGCATCGCCGAGCTCGAGAGATCGTTCCGATTAGAGAGCTCGATCCCGACCATATCCATCTTTGCCCGGCATCTACCTGCACCGCCTGATCCCGGGCGTGCACGAGAAGCGCATCGAACAGCACACAACGCGCGCGGCGGCTTGAGGAAAGAGAAATCGATGCCTTGGGATCGGAACCAGATGGCGGTTCGGGCCGCGCGCGAACTTCAGGACGGAACGTATGTCAATCTCGGCACCGGCATACCAACACTGGTGGCCATTATATTCCCTAAGGCGTCCGGGTGACGCTGCAATGTCGCGAACGAGCCCCGTCGGGCTCGAAGCGATCGACATGGGTCGCCGAGCCATCGACCCTACCGCGGTCTGGGTGTCGTCCAAGTTGAACATATTGGCATCCACTGTGGGAACGGAACTCTACGATAAGGCATTTGAAGAGGACCTTGACGCATATTGCTACGGCGTGCCGCGGGAGCGGCGTCTCCCGGAGCGAGATCAGCCGGCTATGCGCCGAGATCAACGAGAAGATCAAAGCTTTCCTCTATCGGGTGGCCTTGATGTCGACCCGCGCCAAATCTCGGGCCATCAAACCGAGCAGATCGCAATGCTCATCCAGTTATTGCGACATCGCCTTCAGCTCGCAGCCGATCTGAGTGGTCTATGAACATGGATGTTCGAGCGACGATGCGGGCCTGCATCAACGCCAAGAAAGTCGAGGTGAGGTTATCCACGTCGGTGCACATCTCTGATCCGTAGCGATACCAGCTGGGAGGGACCTGGCGGTCAGGCACATCGAGGCGCTGAGCAAGGCTAACGAAGACGCGGAAGCGTGGGAGCGGTGGTAGGAAGAAACGCAAGACCGGGGAGTTTAAGAGGGCATGCGTCACCGATCCGGACCCCACGATGTAACTAACGCCCACAACAGGCGCCTCGGACCAGCTTACAAGCAGCATGCCATGGTCGATGGTTTGAGCGGTGTGGTTCTGAATATCGGCGTGACCGCCGGCAAAGGCAATAAGGGCAGGTCACCATCGAGCGGATCGAGCTGCCTGAATCCGGAAGGGGCGAATATTTGATCATCTGCTCGGCCTGGAGTGCATGGTTTGTTTCAATTGGCTTGGTGATTTGCAATAGACTTTGCACAAATTTATGCGATTGTTAAAATTGCTAAGCGTTTATGAAATTTCCGAACTAGCCGGTATCGCACGGTGGATGATCTAGACCGAAGAATCCTTACAGCACTACAGAAGGACAACCGGCTCTCCTTTGCCGAACTCGCGGAGCTCGTCGGTTCTTCGGCCGCCTCATGCATGCGCCGAGTGAACAAGTTGCGTACGGAGGGCGTGATCGTCGCGGATATCTCGCTCGTGGATCCGAAGGCTCTTGGCAAATCGCTTACCGTGGTCCTGACAGTGGAGCTTGACCGTGAACGTCTGGATCTTGTCGACGATTTCAAGCGCGCGATGCGGGCGGCCAGGGAGGTTACCCAATGCTATATGGTCACGGGCGACGCCGATTTCGTCCTGATCGTGGCGGTCGAGGATGTCGAAGCCTTCGACGTCTTCGTCAAGACGAAGCTCTATACTAACCCCAATGTCCGAAAATTTAAGAGCATGATCACGCTTGATCGTGTCAAGTTCGAGCCGCGGATTACGGTGTAGCTTTCGGCGGATTGCGTGAAGCGCTTCCTGATGAGATCTCGCCTATACTGTTTGCCTGGCCGACGCATGCGTTCGACATCCGAGATGTCTGCGGGAACGTTATGACGGAGGGTCCAAGATTGAGACTTCTGCTCCGAAGGATGTAACGATGATTCGAACGGGTTATGCAAGTCATCGATCTATGACAGCAGCAGCCCCCGACCGGCCGGTCGCAATCGCCGTTGCCCCGAACGGCGGCAGGCGCGTCAAGGCCGAACATCCCGCCATTCCGCTCGACGCGCTCGAACTCGCAGCAACGGCGGCCGAATGCCTCGCGGCGGGCGCTTCGATGATCCACGTCCACGTACGCGATGCCGAGGGAAGACATCTTCTCGATGCTGGCGCCTATCGCAAAGCGATCGCGGCTATCCGCGCGGAGGTCGGCGATCGCCTGATCGTGCAGATCACTACCGAGGCGCTCGGTATCTATCAGCCGGAGCACCAGATTGCTGTGCTAAAGGCGACAAGGCCGGAAGCGGCATCCCTGGCCCTGCGCGAATTCCTGAGGAGCCCCGCAGACGAACCACTTTTCGCGGAGTTTCTCGCTTGGCTCCGCCAGGAACAGATCATGCCGCAGATCATCCTCTACGAGCCGACCGAGGCGGTGCGCCTTTCCGAGTTGCAGCGGCGCGGCCTGGTACCCTGGCGGGACGTGCCGGTCCTATATGTGCTCGGCCGCCACACGGTCGGGCAGACATCAGAGCCCACCGATCTCTTGCCGTTCCTTGCTTCCGATACCCCCCGTTTCCGCCACTGGAGCCTCTGCGCCTTTGGCCGGCAAGAGGCGGCATGCGTCGTCGCGGGCGCGTTGCTCGGCGGCCATATCCGCGTTGGCTTCGAGAACAATCTCTGGAAGCCCGACGGCTCGGTTGCTGCAGGCAACGCGGAACTTGTCGGCTTGACCGCGGCAATTCTCGCCGCTGCAGGAAGGAAGCCTATGTCAGCGCAACAACTCCGTAAACTGTGGGCGGGGATCGAAGATTAGTATTGACAAATCGTCAGTTCGTCCGCCCGCTGATTGATGTACTTTTGACTAATGTCGTAGTTTTTCCTCGCCTGCTACCCCGGTCTAAGAGCCCGTTTTGAAAATTGGCTGGGAGGGGTTTCGTCTGGGGCTTGGTTATGATTCAAGCTTTAGATGTGGACAGAACAGAGCCGTGGCCGAATGGCCCAGATCGCCAAGAAGACCAAGCGCTACCCGTCTGATTTGACGGACGAGGAGTGGGACCAATTCGCGCCGCTGATGCCAA
>NZ_JBEWSZ010000030.1 GCF_040537815.1 Mesorhizobium shangrilense | reverse complement strand
GGAAAACCTGCAAAAGTCGCCATAACCGCAATCATGCGAAAGCTTGTCGTCCTCGCAAACGCACTCATCAGGGACGACCGAAAATGGGCTCCACACATTCCTTGACCAAGACGGATACTCTAGCTCTCGGCCACGATCCGCGCCTTCGCCTCACAGGCCATTCACGCCGCCGGGCCTGCGCCGGTGAACACCTCGATCCGGCGGAGCGCCTCCAGGTGCTAGACCTAAAACTTAGGCTCTGAAATCGTCATATTTCGAAGCCCGCAAAGGCTCCGAACATCGCCCCTCAGGCTGGTGCCCCCGTAACACCGGCTACGGGCGCTGATTGCTCCTGTTCGCCAAGGGCCGGAAGTGGTGTGATCGACCAACTAATTAAGTCGACGGCATGCTGAAGTATCGCCTTGGTCTGAGCTGGACTGGCTGAAGCGGCGATGACATGTCCGATCGTGTCTCGGTAATCACCTTTCCTGACGATCGGTGTCTTGGGTTCAAAATACAATTTGGCCTCGGCGACACCTGCTACAGCAGCCGCCCGACTGTCGCCATCGATCCAATCGAGGATGCCATCGCGATCAGGAATTAGGAACCGCGCCGCCGCAGTCTGCGAATGCCTTCTGCGCGAATCCCATTCCTCGTCGATGACAAGCTTGATGTGCTCGGTGACGAGATCGATACCGTAAGCCAGCTGGACCAGTTGAGGCTCGAGCGCGCCAGCAAGACGCGGATTGACTTCGATGACGACTGGGCCACGCTTCGTCCACCGGAGTTCGATGTTCGTTGGCCCCCAGGCAAGGCCGAGAGCTCCCAAACAAGTCAGCGAAACATCAACGATACGTTTATGCTCGTCATCAGTCAGCGGGGCCGGAGAGGTCGTCTCACGGAAGACGAAATGCGGTGGGGAGCTGAAGTCAGCGGCGACAACCCCAATAACCTCATTTCCCATTATCTCGACGCTATAAAAGGGGCCTTGTGCGAATTCTTCGACCAGTATCCTCGGCGTAGACCGCCATATGTGCTTCCCGCCCAACAGATAGGTCGTATGTTCGGTTAACTCATCGATGTTGCGGCACAAGCGGACACCACTGCTACCGCTGCCTATGACTGGCTTAAGAACCACCGGCAGGCCGATCTCCGCGGCGGAGCTTTCTACGTCTGTCGCATTCGCTGCCAAGCGATAAGCAGGTATTGGAACGCCGGCCTCGGCGAGGAGCTGACGTTGAATGAATTTGTCGCAGCATCGTTCGATGGATGCGGGGTTCGGTCCCGGCAGATCGAAATGCCCGCAGAGCTTGCCAACTGTCGCATAGACCGACTCGTCGAAGTCCGCAAAGCCAGTAATGCCAGCGATGTCATAGGTCGCCTGCAGCTGGGAACATTCGCGGATCAGCGCATCGAGATCGTTTGTATCGACACGGATTGCCTCAAGCCTTTCCGCCGCAAGATAGTCGTACTGAGCTGGATCGGCCGACAGGGTAACTGGTGTAAGGTCAAGACGCTGGGCCGCTTTGACGTATAGCAGACCAATACTCCTGTGGCCTTCAAGCAGGATGAGCGCTCTTCTTGCCATTGGCGTCGACCTCCGTTGCGTGCTGTGCGGCAGGCTGAGCGCAAACAGCTATCAGCTTTTATTCGTCCCTGACCTCAGCCTTTGTGGTGAAGGTACCATGGTCAGCGATCTGCGCTCGCAAAGATTCTGTAAAGTTATTTGAAGGATCTGTTGCAACATTTTGCTTGCCGGTAGTGTGGTACGGAGCGCCTCAACGAATTCGGAGGATCGCGATGTCAACGGGCGCTAGTTCGACCTATAAAAGATCTGACAGACGGCGTCATAGGCTAAAGTGCAGCGAGCCTATCTACCAAACGCAGGTTAATCAGCGACTTGCGCCGGCCAACCCCTCCTCCCATCGTCATTTGGTGGGTGCGGAGAGCTTGGAGGCAGCATGCGTTTCGATTTCGGAAATCGTTCAAAGGTGGGCCACTTAGGACAACTCTTACGCATCGTGGCCTAACGAACAGCGTGGGCGCAGGTGGAATGCGCGTCTCAACGGGCGGACGACGGCGCAAGAAGAAGGCCAAATCCAGCGGATCTGGCGTTCTCGGATTTTTGATCCTGGCCGCTTTGGCGGCTTATCTGTTCTTGTGAATTAACACCGAGACTGAGATCTCAGGGTCCGGCCGAGGGCGCCGGCGCATATCCCGGCGCTATCGGCTCTGGCCATTCCATGCCGCCGATCTCCGACCTGCGCAGCTGGCGCCCGATCTCCCGCTTGAGCAGGTCACGAAGCTGAACTTCAAAGTTCCGGTAGACCAACTCCGTGGTCTTCGGGCCGTTCTCCACGTACTGCTTGGTGATCACCCTCTGGTTCCGGCGGAACACGATCTCGTCGACGTAGCGTTGCAGGTGCATCTCGCTGATATAGTGGAACACGCCGAGCTGCGCGCGCTTGAGCTGTGAAGCAAGTCACTCGACAGTGTTCGAGTGGACCTCGCCGCGGGCGAACTCGTCAGCGCGGTGGGTGACTATCCTGTGGCCGCCCGAGAACGCCTTCGCCGCCCTGCCGATCGCCTTGTCGTCGTCGGACATGATCCTGGCATCCTTCGACACGAACCGATCCAGGAAGCGGCTGATTGTTGCTGCTATCCCCCTTCTTGATGACCACAGCAGCCGCGCGCCCGTCGCGGCTGGCAGCAACTGCGACCTGTGGCCGCTTCGTGCCCCTGGCGGGTTCCAGAAATGCTTGTGGAACTTCGTCTTCTTCTTGCGCGGCGGCGCGCCCATGTAGGTCGTGTCGATCTCGACGATGCACCCCAGCAGTGGATCCCGCCCGTCGCGGTCTTCAGTCATCTCGCGGACAGCATGCGCCATCATCCAGGCCGTAGACTGCCGCATCCCGAGCTGTTTCCCCAGGATTACCGAGGACACGCCCTTCGACGAGAAAAGAATCAGGTACAACGCCCGCAGCCAGACGTTCAGAGGGAGCTTCGTGGCGTGCATAGGAGTCTTGGCGATGACCGTGAACTGGCCCGCGCAGTGTCGGCATTCGTAGAGGCCGGGAGGGGACTTGCGGCCGCTGAAGCGCCAGACCTCGGCCGAACCGCAGTGCGGGCAGTGGGCGCCGTCCGGCCAGACCATACCCTCGAACAGCCTCCGCACCGAATCCTCCGTGGGAAACTTCCACTCCAGCCATTCCAGGCTGTTGATCCTCGGCACGCGTTTCGCAACCATCCCCGCCCCTTACGAAGAAGGTCGGGATGTGGGCTGATCTTGGATTCAAATCAAGCGGCGAGAGGATTCGACCTAAAGCCATGGTTAATTTAAGCGATTAGGCGGGGCACCTGTGTTTAGTCGACGCAAGTGGGCTCTCGGCAGCAGGTGGCGTATGGGCGAGACCTATTATCGAGGTCTGGGACCAATGAGTGGATCTCTACCGTGCGATTGACACCGTTGGTGTCACAGTCGACTTCTTCTTCGGCGAGCACCGTGACTTGGCAGCGGCAAGGCGCTTATGCGCCTTGGCCGACCGGTGCGCATCGTCATTGCGGCAGTCAGACAAACTGGGAGGCCATAGTCTCCTACGACGTTGAAACTGCCTGCCGGATCGGGCAGCGAGATGATTCACACGAAGCGGAATCGGCAGGGCGCTTTGCCTTCGATCCAGCCCCTTCGCTCAGGACGCAATTAGGCAATCGCCTGAATTGTGTCCAACCGAGGCCTGCAGCGGCAATTCCAAAATTCCCCAACCGTTCGGTTTGGTGGCCCCTACTGGCATACGCTTTTTCGGAGCCCTCGCCCTTCAGCGAGATGACCTGACCGCCGACGGTCTGATCATCCGTCAAACCAAGTTCTTTGCCCCCCACAACACGGGAGGCGTTGGATCGGTATTTGGACCGGCTGGAACCTTGAACAGGACGCTGTTCGTTTTCACCACGGGCGCTCCGTCCGCCAACGACCGTGATCGCCGTCTTTCTCCAGATGGCGCGCTCGATCGGCCTGCGCGAGGAGCCCGACCAACTGGTCAGCGGTATCTACGATCTCCGGCAGGCGACCGTAGTCATTTGACGTC
>NZ_JBEWSZ010000029.1 GCF_040537815.1 Mesorhizobium shangrilense | reverse complement strand
AGGCTCGCCCCCGCTCCGCAAGCAAGAGCCATTCTGGAGCGGCTACAGAAGCTCTCGGAGTCATTCGGGACCCAAATCGACATAGAGAACGGCATTGGATTGATCCGACTGCGGCCCAGTTCGGCTTAACTCTGTATGCAGCAGCGATCGCTCCGACGCAGACGACATCAGCGTTTCGAGCCTAAGCGGAATTTAGGTAGGCTAGCGCCCAACCCATGGGTGCCAGCGGGGGCATATCGTTGGCCACTTCCATTTCGCCGCAAAGGGGATCGTCATCGGCAACCTTGAGCATCGCGTCAAGTAGGCATTTCGTTCTCGGCCGAGATCCAGGTTGGAGCGCTGGTACAAGCAGGGCCGTCGGCGAGGCGATCGCGTGTTATCTGCGATTTCGGCAGGCGACGACGTTCGCCGCCTGCCCGCCGCCATCCGCCACGCGGGTCGTGGTCGAGTAGCTAGCTGTGGAGCCTCAATAGGTTGTCCCTCTCCAGTCCGAGGCGACTGATGGGTGTTTTTGATCCTAAGCTGCCGTGAGGCCTGTGCCAATTGTATCGGTGAAGCCAGTGCAGCAGTTCGGCGGTGCGTTCTTGAGAGCTGCTGTAGGCTCGGGCGTAAGCCCATTCGCGCAAGCTCGTTTGAATGAAGCGTTCGGCCTTGCCGTTGGTCTTGGGCGTGTACGGCCGGGTGAATATCTGCCGTAGACCCAGACGTTTGCAGGCTGCCCGGAAAGCCTTTGACCGGTAGCAGGAGCCATTGTCGGTCATCACGCGCTCGACCCGGATGCCCAGCTTGGCATAGTAGGCGACGGCGGCCTCCAGGAAGGCAACGGCGCTCGCCTTGCGCTCATCCGGCATGACCTGCACGAAAGCGACGCGAGAGGCGTCGTCAATGCAGACGTGGACGAACTCCCAGCCGATGCCGAGATGCCGGTTGACCGTGCCTGTCCGCCGTCCAGTGATGCGATGCCCCACCGAGCCGATGCGGCCAAGTTTCTTGATGTCGAGATGAATGAGTTCGCCCGGATGCTCCCGTTCATAGCGGCGCGGGTTCGGGTTCCAAGGCGCTCAGCTTGTTGAGACCCAACCGGTGTAGAACGCGGCTGACAGTTGCCGGCGAGACGCCCGCCTCTGCAGCGATCTGCTTACCCGTCCAGCGCTGGCGACGCAGCCGCTCGCTCGTCTGAACAATCGCTTCGGGCGTCGGCTGGCGCAGTCGATGCGGTCGAGATGAACGGTCAACCAATCCGCTCAGGCCTTCGCGGCGGTATCGGTCGATCCACTTGCGAACGGTCCGCGGACAAACATCTGCGGCTTCGGCAACGGCCTCCGGCGTTTGTCCGCTCTCGACTTGCCTCACAATTCGCTCTCGACCGTGCCGCGTCAGGCGGCATTCTTGTGGACGTTCATCCGATCCTCCGGGAATCACTGAAGCTTCGACAACCTCAGTCTTCTCGCCCAGGGTCGGATGGACAACCTATTGAAAGCTCACAGCTAGCCATTTTGCTTCGCCCTCACAGATCCGGGCGTGCGGCTCTCCTGCACCCGGCTCTTCCCGAGAACTCGGGTCATATCCGTGCTTCCGCACAAGTTCGAGCAATAGGCGATATCGACGTTATGGATGCCGATCCCTGCCTGACCGGTGCCGCCGCAACGCACCGGCAGGGCTTCAAGGACCTGGTCGCGCGCGTCACCCTCGGCGGGTGATGCGAGCTTTGCACGCCGCCAACCTCTCACTGCCGCGACGCGGTCGGCATGGCGAGGTATGTTGGAAGCGGCCGACGGTTCCGGCGGTGACCGATATGCTGGAGAACTCGGCCTATTGCCGGAGCGTTCGGCTACGGCCGCAAGCGCCTTCGGCCGCCGGGCCTGTCCGGGCACCCGCATAAGACGCCGCGACCGATGCCGGAATGGAGAATTGTCGTGAAGGATAAGTATCCCGCCTATCCGAGCTGGGAGACCTTCGAGAAGGTCCAGAATATCCTGCGCGACAACCGAAGCGACTATCTGCGCATCCAAGGGCCGCGGGATTTCGCGCGATGGCGCCGCCCTGCTGCACGGCATCACCTGGTGCAGGGAATGCGGGCACAACATGTTCGTGCGCTACAAGGGCAACAATCAATACGCCTGCAATCATCTGTGCCAACAGCATGGTGTGCCAGAGTGTCGGCGCTTGCCGGCCGCGCCGATCGACCGCTAGGTCGCGACCGCATTCCTCGAAGCGGTCGCGCCGGCCGAGATCGAGGCGCTGGCAGAGCGCGCGACGCCGCGCGCGCAGCGAAAGACGCTGCTGCGTTGCCTGATCGACAAGGTCGTCTTGCGCCGCAGCGCCCGTGACGGGCCGAGGGCGTATGGCGCGGCGCGGCGGCGCAACGACGGAGCTCACCGTCACGATGCCAGTTAACAAGGAGATCGAGGCCCGGCATGAGAAGCAGATCGGCTGCGCTGCCGCGCGGTCGAGCGCGCCCAGATCGATCTGGCCCAGCGCCGTTTCATGTTGGTCGATCCCGATAATCGTCTCGTCGCCGACACGCTCGAAGGCGAATGGAACGAGAAGCTCCGTATTTTGGCCAAGGCCCTCGAAGATCGCGAGCGCCCGAGAGCACGATCAATTCATGCTTGATGAAGCTGTCCGCGACGGCTGATCGCAATGACGGTGGATTCAACAAGCTCTGGGCGGATACACCAAACTGCGAACGCAAGCGACTGCTTGCCCACATCATCGAGGATGTCACTCTCGTCAAGCTGCTGGCGGAGGGAACCACCAAGGTTCACGTGCGATTCAAAGGCGGCAAAGATCCAGACGCTCACCACCCTGAGCCCAAAATCTTCCGCCCAGCAGGTCAAGACGCAGCCCGGCATCGTCGAACTGGTCGATAAACTCCTCGACAACCACATCTATTCCCGAGATTGCAGAACTGCTCAACCAGCAAGGGATCGTCCGGGCGAGACCGCACGCCGCGGCCGCCACAACGCCCGCTTCACGGCCTTGTGAGTTGCCTATCTCGTTCACCGATACAAGCTGCGCTCTCGCTATGACCGCCTGCGGGAACGTGGAATGCTGACAAAACTAGGAAGCGGCCGCGCGTCTCAATATCCACGAGCACACCGTCACAGATGGGCCAAACATGGCCTCATCACCAGCCACGCCTACAACGGGCACTATTGCCTGTACGAACTTCCCGTTTCGGATCTACCGCAAAAACAATGCAGCCGATGGAACCGGCTCGTCGATCGGACTGCCGCACGAAGGCAAAATCCCAGCCAGGCAAAACCCTCAGCAGGCCGGACCCGTCCCAGATCAAACTTGATCCGATCGCCGCGCCGGAATCCCCGACTTGCCGTATGTGCTGACCGGGGACGATCATGCCGATCTCCGCAGGGCCGCAACCACGGACTCACCGATTCCCCAAGGACACCACTGATATAGAAGCTCGCGTTCTCCGATTCCGTCGCCGAGTTGTACAGTGCCGACCTCACCATCATCGCCTCGCCGAATCCATGCGAGCAGCGGAGTGACAGCCCAGCGGTCCGCTAGCGGGGAAAAATCCTGTCGCGATTCGACGCGCGTTCGGCCTTGGGGATTCCGATTCCGAAATACCGCGTGTGAGCGACATCGAGGATGCGATTGACCAAGCTCGAGAAGCTGTGTCCGGCGGTCGTCGCGGCCAGGACATAGGCGGTGGACATACCGAGCCCCGCCATGGAGTTGATCTCCAAGACAAAGGGCTGGCCGGAGCGATCGATCCGGAGGTCGATACGGGCATAATCTCGGCACTGGCAGGCACGGAAGGTCGCAACCGAAATATCCCGCAGCATCGCCGCAAGTTTGCTTCCGATTTGCGCCGGGCATATGGCCTGCGGCGCCCCGATCGCCATGTGCTTGTCTTCCCAAGTAAAAAGACGTCTTTTGCGGTCGCCGAAGTCCCGCTCGACCAGAGGGAACACCTCGATCTCTCCGTTTCCGAGCAGCGCGACGTAGATTTCCCGCCCCTCGATGTATTCTTCCACGAGCGAATCCTGCGCATACTGCGTGACAATCATTTCTACGGCCTGCCTCAACTGGGCGGGCTCATGTACGAGCTGCAATCCGACGCTGGCGGATTCGTGACGCGGCTTTACTACCACTGGGAATCGCAAGTCGCCGGTACTCTCGGTGCCGCGACGCATCACGCGAAAGTTCGGTGTCGGCACGCCGCGATCGCGGATGAGCCTCTTGGTGAGGACCTTGTCGAGCGCCAGCCCATGCCCGAGCGGGCTCGATCCGGTGTACGGAACGCCGGCCATCTCTAGCATGGCCGGAACGTGAGTGTAACGGCACTCGCCCTGAACTCCGTATGCCATGTTGAAGACGATACCGGAGGGGCGGGCTTGCGGATCGGGGGGCATGAACCGCTCGAGCGTAGCGAGCAGTCCTTTATCGCCTTCGCACAGCAGCGTCTCGTGGCCGCCCTCCCGCAGTGCCGCCGCCACGCCTTCGACCGCCTCGCGGTCGTCGTCCTCCGGACAAACCTGACCGAACCGGTTGATCACGCCCGTATGATCATGGTTCCACACGACGGCTACCCGCATGAGCTATCTCCCTGGATGTTTGCCCGCTGTCACATTCATTCGCTCGGATTTGGTTGATCGAGCACAACAGCTTGTCTGGACCCGTGAGCCTCGCTGGTACGACCGGCCAAGCGGCGAGGGGCACGACAGTGTTGTCGTGCTCGCCGCTCGTATCCAGATTGCCACGCCGGCTCAGCGCCTTGAGCTGCGCGGTCAGCGGCTCGTGCAATGCGAACTCGACGTAACTGCCGCTGTAGTCCTGCTGCGCCGGACGCGGCTGGTCCGTCGGCAGCTTCAGCACCGTTGGTGCGCCCGCCAGCGTCCGGAGCCAGTATGCCG
>NZ_JBEWSZ010000028.1 GCF_040537815.1 Mesorhizobium shangrilense | reverse complement strand
CCCGCGTCGCCATGCTGACCTGCCTCATCTGATTTGCTCCTGCCACACAAATGCGGGGAGCAAATCAGATGAGGCAACGGCTTAACATCCAGGAACAATTCAGGCGAGGCAATGCGACCTCTCTTCCAGATTGTCGCGCTATAGGACCAGTTCCTGTCGAGTCTGCGGACGGCCTGGAAGGAGGGGGAAGTCCGCCCAACCGCAAGAGCCAGGTCGAGGCAAAAGCGAGGGCGTCGCCGACCGGATCCGCTCGTGAAGGTCACAGGCCAGTTGCGCGCGTGGTTCGACGAAGAGCCTTGGCGGACGAGCCGCGAACTACTGGTGCGTCTGCAGGCGGAGCAGCCGGGGCAATATCCTGATCCACTTCTGCGCACGCTGCAGCGCCGCTTGAAGATCTGGCGGAAGGAAAAGGCACACGCGATGGTGTTCGGCCCAATGCACGTGGAGCCCGGCATCGAGCCGATCGCGCATTGATTGAATCCTAGCCCAGGGGAACATTATGGTGAGGCAACGGAAAGATCGTTCGGGAGCATTCCAGGGTGAGGCAATACGGCTTCTCTCCCAGATTGTCGCGCTATACCACATGCCCAGTTCGCACCGCCGCTACGCGGAATGGTCGCCGGAGCGCTTCCGGCGCTGGGCTCGTTCGATCGGTCCACAGACCGAGGGGCTCGTCATCGCCATCCTTGCCAGCCGGCCGCATCCGGAACAGGGATTTAGAACATGCCTCGGCGTTCTCAAGCTCTACCAGGCGATCGACACAGCACAGGCCGAAGCCGTTTCGGCCCGTGCTCTCGAGATCGGCGGCCTGAACTGCAAAAGCATCAGCGCCCTCATCAAATCCCACAAAGCCTCCAGGCACACCGCCGAACCTGCCGCCGTCGGCGAGCACGCCAATCTTCGCGGCCCAGGCTACTTTCATTAAGGAGATAATCAACAAATGCTGACCAATCCCACCATCGACATGCTGCGCGAACTCGGCCTTTCCGGCATGGCAAACGCGTTCCAGGAACTGGAGACGCAGCCGGAGGCAAGAGCCCTCCAGCATGGCGAATGGCTTGCCCTCCTGCTCGAACGGGAGGCGACAACGCGCCGTCAGAAGCGCTTCGAGGCCAGAGCCCGTGCCGCTAAATTACGTCATGACGCCCAGATCGAGAACGCCGATTTCCGGGCAATCCGCGGTCTTGATCGCAATCTCTTCATGAGGCTGGCGACATGCGACTGGATCAGACAGCGCCATAGCCTGCTCCTGATCGGACCAGCCGGCGTCGGGAAGAGCTGGCTGGCCTGCGCGCTCGGCCACAAGGCATGCCGCGAAGATCTCTCGGTCGCGTACCACCGTGTGCCGCGCCTCTTCGCCTCGCTCGCCCTTGCCCGCGGAGACGGCCGTTACGCGAAGCTGCTCAAGAGCCTGGCCAAGACGGACTTGCTTATTTTAGACGATTGGGGGCCGGAGAAGCTCAACGACGAACAACGCCGCGATCTCCTGGAAATCGTCGAGGATCGCTACGAGAACCGTTCCACCATCGTCACAAGTCAAATTCCCGTGGATCACTGGTATGACATGCTTTCACCACGAGGGAGGCATCATGACGACGAAGATGACACATGCCATGCGCATGGAACTGGCCAATGCGGTCAGGGATCGCTATGCGGCCGCAGCGACTAAGGACAAGCGCAGGATCTTGGAGGAGTTTATCGCGGCGACGGGGCGTGCTGTCGCAGAGAAAATAACCGAATTTGTTCAGCGGATTAAGGAATTTCGCCGAGACGGGCGGCGTATCATGAAAAGTCCGCAATCCGTGTCCTGAACAGCCCCCCGCAGCCGAGGAGCCGGCAGACCCGTCAACGCCCGTCGCTCTATGACGAGGCCGCTCGGGGCGCGTTGATTGTGCTGTGGGAAGCTTCAGATCGAGTCTGCGGCAAGCGCCTTAAGGCACTGCTGCCCATTCTATTGCCGGCGCTGGAACGCAACGATCATTTGAAGCTCGAGGAGGAGATACGCCACAAGATCCTGTCGATGAGCGCCGCGACGATCGACCGCTTGCTCCAAATGCCGAGGCGCACCATGCGTACGAAAAAGAAGCCAAGGGTCGTGCCAGAGCCCCGGCGGCGCATCAAGATGCGCACCTTTGCTGACTGGAACGAGCCGCTTCCCGGCAGCATGGAAATGGACCTGGTTGCTCATTGCGGAGAGGCCAACCGCGGTAGCTACGTTCACAGCCTGGTTCTGACCGATATCGCGAGCGGATGGACGGAGGCCGCGCCCATCGTGGTCCGAGAAGGCACCCTCGTGGTCGAGACACTCGAGCGCATCCGCATGGGCTTGCCATCATGGCGGTATTCGCCTTCACGGGTAACATTTTAGGTGAGGCAACCAAGGCCACGCGGTAACATTTTCCTTGAGGCAACGCGACAATATCGAACCCAGGCCCGGCGATACCATTTTAGTCGACGCCTTTACTACTCCTTGGTGGCAACGCTTTGCCCTGAGAGCGCTGGATGTGGATAATGGCAGCGAGTTCGTCTGCGGATCAGCTGCTTGCGCGCCGTTTTGAGAGCTCGAAGCCGGCCGTTCGTGGTCTCAGCAATCGACTGGCAACCGCCAATCGGACGTCCCCGAAGGCGTTTGGCGCGGACAGATCTTTGACACCGTAAGGGAAACATCGCCCATCCCCCGCAAATGACCAATCCCCGCCCTGGCCAAAAACCGTCCAGTTTGAAGCGTCATTCAGATTGTTCCTGTTCGCCAAGGGGCGGAAACGGTGTGATCGACCAGTTGATTAAGTCGACGGCGCGCTGAAGTATCGCGTCGGTCTCAGCACGACTGGGTGAAGCCGCGATGACATATCCCATGCGGTCGTGGAAATCGCCCTTCCTGACGATCCGCGTCTTGGGTTCGACATAGAGTTTGACCTCGGCGACACCTGGTATAGCTGCTGCCCGACGCTCGCCATCGATCCCATCGAGAGTGCCATCCCGATCAGGAATTAGGGACTGTGCGACCGCAGTGTACGAATGCGTTTTGCGCAAATTCCAGTCGTCGCCGATGACAAGCTTGATATGCTCGGCGATGAGATCGATACCGTAAGCCAGCTGAAGCAGTTGAGGCTCAGGCGCGGCAGCAAGACGCGGATTGACTTCAATGACGACTGGGCCACGCTCCGTCCACCGGATTTCAATGTTTGTTGGCCCCCAGCCAAGGCCGAGAGCTCGCAAACAGCTCAGCGAAACACCAGCGAGACGCTCACGCTGATCATCGGTTAGCTGGGCCGGAAAGGTCAACTGGCGAAAGACAAAATGCGGTGGAGGGCCGTACTCAGCGGCGCCGAAGCCAATGACCTCATTTCCCATCGTTGCAGCGAGATAATGTGGGCCTTGGGCGAACTCTTCGACCAGTATCCTCGGCGAAGATTGCCATATATGCTTCCCGCCTAACAGGTAGGTCGTATGGTCGGCTACCTCATCGAAGTTCCGGCACAATCGGACACCGACGCTGCCGCTGCCCACGGCCGGCTTAAGAATTACTGGAAGGCCGATCTCCGCAGCAGAGCTTTCTACGTCCCTCGCGTTCGCTGCCAAACGATAAGCAGGGATTGGAATGTCGGCCTGCGCCAGGAGCTGACGTTGGGTAAATTTGTCGCAGCATAGTTCGATCGATGCCGGGTTCGGTCCCGGTAGATCGAAATACTGGCAGAGCTTGCCAACTGTCGCATGGACCCGCTCCTCGGCGCATACAATGCCAACAATCTCATGGGCGGCACGCAACCGGGAACATTCGCCGATTAGAGCATCGAGATTGCCTGTATCCACGCGGATTGCCTCACATCCGGCCACAAGAAAGTCCCGATGATCGGGGTTAGCCGACAGGTTAATTGTGTGAAGACCAAGACGATTGGCCACTTGGACGTATAGAAGACAACAACCCCATGCTCCGCCTTCAATCAAGATCAGAGCTCTTCTTGACATTCTTTTGACACCTCTACTGTCTTAGCGTACATCGGCAGCGGCATTTCAGTCGTACCTCAGACTTGCGGTGCCGCCCGCCGTTGAGGTTGCTGAGGAACGTACCATCGTTAAGGATTTGCGGTCGCAAAGATTTTGTAAATTTTACTTGAAGGATTTGTTGCAAGGTTTGACGATCGGCGGTGGGGCACGGAGCGTCTCGATGAAGGTCGGGCGGGGTGCGATCTTCAAGGGGCGCTGATTTGCGCATTTCGCTGATGGTGAGCTTGCCACCGGTACTTTCATCGCTGACCAGCGCAATGCCGCCTTCATTGGCAGCACCGCAACCGGCAAGTCGCATCCCGCCATCGCAGTCGCTCGATCGCAACGGGGCTCGCGGCCGCTTCTACAATGTTGTTTACCTCGTCAACCGGATCGAGACCAAACACCGTAACGGCAAGCAGAGGCGGCTCGCCGCGAAATGGTTGAAACCGGCAACGAATCCTGGCGTTTCAAAAACCGCGCCTGAACCAACCTTACCTGCCTTTTGCACGCCTACCGGCGTGCCGATTCAAGTCCGATTGACAGACTTGGCCGGAAACAAGCATCCAGCTATGCGACGGAAACGACGCTTGCTGGGTGGCGACTCAAGATATCGCGCAGGGCCTGAAGCACATCGGAGAGTTCTCTAAGATCCTTTGGCGCGCCAAGGCAAATGCGGATTGCGCCGGGGTCAGCCTCTCCCACCCCGGAGGCGATGGGCGGCGTCACAAATATGCCGCGACCCCGCGCAGCGGCGGCAAATCGATCTGCGGACCACTCCGGCGGCAATGGCAACCATCCGAAGAAGGCTGGGAACTGAAGTTTTGTGGCATTGGGAAAGACCTCCAGGAACACGCGGTAACGCTCCAGCGCCTGCCGGCGCCGCTCACGCAGAAGTTCTTCCAGCTTGCCGTTTTCAATCAGCCGCACCACTGCCTCGCTCAGCATTGG
>NZ_JBEWSZ010000027.1 GCF_040537815.1 Mesorhizobium shangrilense | reverse complement strand
CAACGGAGGGATGCCCGAGATGACCGTGCGAGTCGGGTGCCCTGCGGTATGGCTGTCGATGACGGAGAAGAGACGGCTCGTGCGCATGGCGGTCAGCAGTACTTGCCGGACTGGGGAACTACCCTCATGTCAATGTCGCGATCGAGCATGTAGCGGGTGATGCGCAAGCAGACGAGACCCAGAGAACTTTGCTGTGGGTATTGGAAGCCGGCGCGGCCGCCGTCTGGACCATGAGGCGCAAGCCCTTGCGCCGGCTCGGTGCTCGGGAAGTGCAGTCTTCACGGCGGCGACGAACTTTTCGATAAACGTAATCATGGGCAACACCTTCTCAGTTCGTGACGCCTTCGCGGAGGGTCATGCATTTGCCGTGCCGAAGGAGACGATCCTTCAAAGCAATAGGATGGCTCCTCTACTGCAATGTTGCATATCCGACATCGTCCGATAGTGAACAAGGCTGGACGCAGTCGGATGGCGCGTGAGTTCTGCTTTCCCGCGAAGGAGATCCTGTCCGCCATTCCTTGGAAAAGGGCAGGAAATGACAACTGTCGGGTTTGTTGAGGTCACGACGCGGTGTGTTCGGCCAGTCGCTCTGCCGCACGCTCATTTAAGCCATTGAATGTTTTGCTGAAAATTATTTCTGAAGCTCCTTCTGTGCAGTCGGCATGATTTTTGGAACTCCCTCGTTGCAGGGCGGCGGGAAACTGCCAACCGATGAGACATCGCTCGATGGACAAGGAAAACAACATGTCAGTTCGCACGCTATGGAAAGGCGGTACTCCAAGACACGCTCGTCGCCATCGCCCTCGGGCAGAAGATGCCCATCGTTGGCTGCGACCCGAAAGCCGACTCCACCCGCCTGATCCTGAACTCGAAGGCGCAGGAAATCCAGCATCTCGGGGCAAAGCAGCGTTCGGTGCAAGCCATCGAACTCAGGGGCGTTTCGCGTCAACTGCCGCTTGAGCTCAATCAACTTGAGGATGGAAGCGATGAGCAAGCTAGTTGGCTTTTATCGTGATCACCAGACGACCATGCCTCTCGCAGTGGCGGAGCAGTCGGCGCAGGTGAAACCACTTGCAGCCGACCTCGCGCGAAGTGGAATTCTACTCGTCGCAACCTGCGCACGAGTTGAGGTCTATGGTGAAGAGTCCACACTCAGTAACATCGATAGCACGATATTTTCTGGTTTTTCATACGAACACATTGAAGGTGCGGCCGCAATTGCTCAACGTCTCGCCGAGATTGCATCGAGCGCTCATTCCCAGATCCTCGGTGAGAATTATATCAGCGATCAGCTCGCGAAGGCTCTCGAATTTGTTGATCCAAACCTTCCGATTTTCCAGATCGCACGATTGGCAATTGATACGGGTCGCGCCGCGCGCCAGCGCCAGCGGTTCATCGCATCGTTCAATTACGATCAGATCGTCCGAGACATCATAGCTGATCGATTTCCGGATGGAGAGCTACCCAACCGCCTTTACATCATCGGGGCGGGTATGCTGGGTCGCGGGCTGATCCGGAGTGGTGTCGGAGAGCGTTTCCGTTCCACGGTGTTCGTAACGCGGAACCCCAAGAACCTTCGCAAACGTCTCCGCCGCTGGACTGACATACAAGTCGCGCTCATGCGTCCGGCAGAGATTGGCTACCCACGCGAAACGCAGTCCATCGTTGTTATCGCAACCGCCGATGTCAATGATGAATACGAAGCCACTCTTCAGGATGCCCTTCTGCGGTTGGAGCCGCGCGCCATAGTGGATCTGTCGTCGATCCCGGTGTTATCGGGCGCAGCAGTCGGAAAGCTCGACTATGTGAGCATGTATGACGAAGAATTTCTTCGATTCATTGAACAAAACAATAAGCGTCTGGCTCCGAAACTGCCGCTTTTGTTGTCTGACATAGAGGCAAAACTCCGAATGGCACAGAGCGACTCTTACGCGAACGCAACGTAGCCCGACAGCAAGTACATACCAGTTCGCGAGAGACCATTTGGAAAAGGCGCAGCCCCGTTCCAGCTACTGAGTTTCCGGACCGAAGGGCCGACTGTTCCAGTGCCGGTCCTAGGGCTAAGAGAGGCGGTAATATGACGACGTCTATTGTAAGATGGTTAAGTCGAAATGACGTTGCACAGACGAATTTGCCCTTCACCTCAGCATTAGACATTATCGAAGGGACGCTTCGTGACCACGGTAATGGCGCATTCGAGAACCCGCCCAAGATCGGGATCCACCCGGGGCACGACGCATTCATCCACGCAATGGCTGGCTGGCTTCCCAGGCAACGCCGAGCCGGCCTTAAATGGGTTGCCGGTTACTCCAGCAATCATAAAGTTTGTTTGCCAAACATCACAGGGCTTTTGGTCTTAAACGATCCGGACACGGGCCTACCAATCTGCGTGATGGATGCTGCTTACCTGACTGCAGTTCGCACATCGGCAGCGTCGGCTATCACCAGCAAGTATTTGTCGCCGCCTCGCGTGGACAGGATAGCGGTGATTGGTGCTGGTCTTCAGGGCCTCAACCACGTAAAAATGCTGTCGTTAGTTCACCCCGCTGCCGAATTCCATGTCGTGGACATCAATGAGAATGCAGTGAGCCGGTTGGCTGAACAGACTTATTCCAAAGCAACAATAGTTCACGTGAAAGACGCTGAGTCCGCGATCCGCACCGCTGACGTCATAGTGACCGCAACAAGTCGATTGGAAGACGTGGCATTCCAGTTCGGATGGGTCAAGGAGGGCGGCTTGGTTCTGCCCGTCAATCCCCGCGGATGGTCTCAGGATATAACAACGGCTATGGATGTATTGTTGGCCGATGACGTTGAGCAATTCAAAAACTATATCATTGCGACAGGCTCTCCTTACCGGGAGATTTCCCGCATTCGTGGATCCGTCAGCGGTGTCATTGTAGGACGCGTCGCCGGCAGAGTTAGCAACGCTGATCGCATTGCAGTGTTCAATCTCGGTCTCGCAATGCATGATGTCGCTATAGGTTCTGCTATACTCGACATCGCAGAGCAGCACGGCTTAGGGACGATCGTATCCTACTAGGTGTTTAGTTGAGCCGATGAGGCGGCCATAAATGATGTCGCGTATTCGCGGGGTGCGGTGTCCCGGTTGCCCGACGTTGCGCGACAGTTACCCAAGCAAGGAGTCAAAATATGTGCGGCATC
Source organism: Mesorhizobium shangrilense (assembly GCF_040537815.1). NCBI lineage: Bacteria > Pseudomonadati > Pseudomonadota > Alphaproteobacteria > Hyphomicrobiales > Phyllobacteriaceae > Mesorhizobium > Mesorhizobium shangrilense. The sequence continues at coordinate 2,321 of NZ_JBEWSZ010000027.1, read as the reverse complement.
TGTGGATGGATTGATTTTGATCGTGACCTAGGAAGTCCCGACGCGCGAAGAGAGCTTGCCGATATGACGGCCACCATGGCCTATCGTGGTCCGGACGACGAGGGGACTTGGATCGACGGGCCTGCGGCACTGGGACACCGGCGCCTGGCGGTCATCGACATCCAGGGCGGTCGCCAGCCGATGACGCACCAGGAGGACGGGCAACCCGCCTTGGTGCTCGTCTATGGCGGCGAGACTTACAACTACCGTGAGCTGCGTCAACGGCTCGTCGCCCTGGGCCATCGATTCGACACGAGCAGTGACACCGAGGTGGTGCTGCACGCCCACCGCGAGTGGGGCCGACGGGATCCCTGCACCGCGGTGAGCGAACTAAACGGGATGTTCGCCTACGCACTCTGGGACACCGTCAAGCGCGAACTGCTTCTCGTACGCGACCGGCTCGGCATCAAGCCGCTTTACTACTATCCCACCCAGCATGGAGTGTTGTTCGGCTCAGAGCCAAAGGCGATCCTCGCCAATAGTCTCGCGGAACCGGCCATGGACGCCGAGGGGCTTCGTCGCGCCCTATGCTCCAGCTCCTTCGCCGACCCGTACAACACCGTGTTTCGCGGCATGCGTGAGGTACGGCCCGGCCACATCGTCCGCGTGACCCGCGAAGGCATCCAGCAGAAGAGCTATTGGCAGCTCGCCGACAGCGGGCACACCGATGATGTGCCTACCACCGTTCGGCGCGTCCGGGAGCTGCTTGAGGACACGATCCAGCGGCAGCTCATCGCCGACGTGCCGCTGTGCACACTGTTGTCGGGCGGGCTAGATTCCTCGGCCATGACAGCACTGGCCGCGCGCTTCAGCGACGAACGGATCCGGTCCTTCGCCGTCGACTTCGTCGGCTATACTGACAACTTTATCCCCGGCCCGGCGCGCCCCACACCCGACGGGCCGTACGTGCAGGAGGTCGCGAAATACGTTAGTACCGACCACACGGACATCACGTTGTCCGCGCACGAACTCATGGACCCGAATGTGCGGGCCGCCACCCTCCACGCCCGCGACCTACCGTTGACCATGGGCGACTTTGATAGCTCGCTCTACCTGCTGTTCCGGGCCATCCGGCAACACTCAACGGTGGCCCTGTCTGGGGAGGCGGCCGACGAGCTTTTCGGCGGCTACAGGTTTTTCCACGATCCCTCGTTCGTTCAGGCCGACACGTTTCCCTGGATCGAAGACAGCGACGATATCGCACGGCGGTCCCTAGACCCCGGCCTGGTCGAGAAACTCGACCTCCCCGGTTATCTCGACGATCAGTACCGTACGGCACTTGCGGAAGTACCGGCCCTGACAGGGCCGGCCTCGGCCGATCCGCACGAGCGTCGAATGCGCGAGGTCTTCTACCTCTTTCTCACGCGTTACCTGCGGACGCTGCTCGACCGCAAAGACCGGATGAGTATGGCTTTGGGTCTCGAGGTGCGGGTCCCTTACTGCGACCACCGCCTCGTTGAGTACGTGTTCGGCACCCCATGGGCCCACAAGACTTTCGACGGGCGCGAGAAGAGTCTGCTGCGGGCCGCCACCGCGGACCTGCTCCCGCTGTCGGTGGTGCAGCGAGTGAAGAGCGCGTATCCGGTTATCCAGGATGCCACCTATGACAGAATGCTGCGCACGCGGTTCACCGCGCTGCTGAATGACCGCAACGCGGCAGTGGCACCGCTGTTGTCCGTCGACAGGTCCCGCGCGTTGCTCGATGCGACCGACAACCTCAGGGGGCTAGAGCATATCTTGACCCTGCAGGATTTCCTGACCGATTACAATGTGAGCCTCACGATCTGAGACGACAGAACACGCAAAAGGATCACAAAGGAGGTCCGGCGTCCGAATAGCGTTGGGCTCCGTGGCCAGGAGGCTGCAGGCCTGATATCGCGTGCACATGTATCTATAGCATCTGCAAAGACAAGCGCGGCTGAGTGCCCGCCCAATTCCATGTTTGCGGGTTTCATTCCCTCCCGCCGCCAGTCGCGCAAGGGATTTATCAACAGGGATCGAGCCAGTGAGCGAGATTTTTCGAACCACCGGCGATGCGATCAATTGTCTTGAAATCTCAGCGGGATTGCCAAAGACCAGAGGCCGCCTTCTTCATCGAAGCCGTCAAAGAGGCGCTGACCCGATACGGCAAGCCTGACATCTTCAATACCACCAGGGAAGCTAGCACTACTTTGGCAGTTTAGGTTTGATGGCGTCTGCGAGCAGCTTCTCACAGTGAGGACATCTGCGGGGTGGCGGCCGCGTGAAGAGGTCAAGAATGGCTTGTCTAACAGCTGGCATGC
>NZ_JBEWSZ010000026.1 GCF_040537815.1 Mesorhizobium shangrilense | reverse complement strand
ATGTCGAACGCCGCATCGGAGGCCGGACACATGTCAGCACCCGACCACGCTCCTCATTCTTCATAAAAGATTCTTCTTGCGCTGACGGGGGCGTCCACACATGTCCATGACGACAATGTCGCCCTCCGACAATGTCGGGACCAGCACCTGCTCGACATAGGCCAGGAACACGTTGCCGTTCATGGCGCGGTCGTAGACGAAGGGCGCAGTCATGCCCGTCAGTCGCAGCGCTCCGGTGAAGGTCGTGGTCTTCCAGTGGCCATGCGGCAGCCGGCCCGGCAACGCTCGCCCCGCGGCGCTCTTCCACGCAGGCGGGCCATCTTTGTGGAGAGAGGCCGGTCTCATCGATGAACACGAGCTTCGCCGGATCGAGATCGAGTTGGCCGTCGAACCAGTCCGCCGCTTCAGGATGTCGGGGCGATCCTGCTCCAGTGCGTGCGCGGACTTTTTTTGAATGTCCAGCCGTGGCCGCGAAGCCAGGCGCTCAAGGCGCTACGGCTGATCCGCACCGAATGCTCGGCGCTGAGCCGCTCCACCATCTCGTTCAGCGTGATGTCCTTGCGCTCCTCGATCAGCCCGACGATGAAGGCTTCATGCGCATCGAGGCTGGAGGCGCGGCGGCGGCCCTGCGGGCGTGGCGCCAGTTCGCCGATCTTCGCCCGCGCAATCCAGCGGATCGCGCTGGACACTCCCACGCCGAACCGCGCCGCCGCTTGCCGCGCCGACATGCCCTCGTCCGAAGCCTTCAAGACCCGCGACCGAAGATCCCCGCTCAATGCTCTTCCCATCGTCCACCTCCATCAAGGTGGATGTTGAATCAGCACAAAACGCACCCGTCACATCACAATCGATTCATCGATCACAGGACGTGCTCTAGTAGCGATCGAGGCATCTAAGGCATCGCCCAGACGTTCAACGATCGTGTCGACCTGGCCGGCGTTGACGATGAATGGGGGCGCGAGCAAGACGTGGTCACCTCGAACGCCATCAATCGTCCCGCCCATCGGGTAGACCATCAGCCCGCGCGCCATGGCTTCACGTTTCACGGCCACATTCAGTTTGCACGCCGGGTCGAACGGCGATTTATCGGAGCGGTCAGCTACGATTTCTATGGCACGAAAAAGACCGCGACCGCGAATATCGCCGACATGATGATGATTGTCAAAACGCTCATGAAGCCGCCGGTTGAGCAGCTCCCCCATCTCTCTGACGTTATCCAGAAGGCGATGCTCGCGAATAATGTCCTGTACTGCAAGGCCTGCCGCCGCCGCCATGGAGTGCCCCATATAGGTATGACCATGCTGGAAAAATCCCGATCCAGAAGCGAAAGCGTCGTAGATATGCCGTCCTAACATGACGGCGCCGATCGGCTGATAGCCCCCTCCCAGCCCCTTTGCGATTGCCATTATGTCTGGCACGATGCCTTCCTGTTCGAAAGCGTGCATAGTTCCGGTGCGCCCCGTGCCGCACATGACCTCATCTAGGATTAGGAGAACGCCGTAGCGGTCACAGATTTCGCGTATCTTCTTGAAGTATCCGTTCACTGGCGGCACCGCGCCCGCAGTCGCGCCAACGACAGTTTCCGCGACGAATGCGATCACTTCGTGTGGTCCGAGCTCGAGAATTTTCGCCTCAAGTTGGTTGGCCACGCGCTGACCATACTGATGCTCACTTTCGGCAGGTAAGCGACCACGATATGCATAGCACGGCGCAACGTGATGGGTTTCGACCAGGAGCGGTCGGAACTGGGCCCGGCGCCATTCATTGCCGCCAGCGGCTAGCGCTCCCAGAGTATTACCATGGTAACTTTGATGGCGCGCGATGATATGCCTGCGACGACCTTCCCCCTTCTCGACGAAATACTGGCGCGCCATCTTCAGCGCGGCCTCCATCGCTTCCGACCCGCCGCTGACGAGATAGACATAATCGATCCCATCCGGAGAGTCGGCAACGAGGCGGTCCGCGAGCCGCTCAGCGATGTCCGTCGTGAAGAAGCCCGTATGAGCGTAGGCAAGCTTGTCGAGCTGAGCGTGCAGCGCCGCGAGCACCTCCGGATGACCGTGGCCAATACACGACACAGCAGCTCCGCCGGAGGCGTCAATGTATGCCTTGCCGTCGGCGTCAAACATCTCGATGCCACGCCCGCCCACAGCCAGGGGCAGGTTTGCATGAATGGTCCGGTGCAAAATCTTGCTCATGATAGTCTCTCACATGGGGGCATGTGGACCCCGCCTTCACGCCGTCTAGCTCACCATAGCGCCGATCTCTTGGAAGCCGCCTGTCAGCGATTCGAGAGCTTTGCTGCGCCGCTTTCGCGTGGAGGGCGGCATAAAGACGGTCGCGATCCCGTTTACCAGCTCTTCGAACGCCATCTCAAAGCCGAGAAAGGTCTGCAACCCGATCGAGCAGTTCTTCGTCAAGACCAAGCATCTGCTCGGACAGGCCGCCGGACGCACCTCAGACGCCATCTGCACGCTATCGGCTAAATCCTTATTGCCGTCACCGCAAATGAGCGCACCAACTATTTCGCGGAGGCGGGACATGATGGGAGAATGAAATCATCCTGCTCTCGGATCGCGCGATAGTCCCGCACGCTCTTCGGTGTCGTCGCTTCAAGCGGCCAGAACCGTCTCAACCAGGTTCACCCAATAGCCGATGCCGTAAGGCAAGGCTTCGTCGTTGAAATCATATGTCGGGTGGTGCACGCCGGCGGTCGGTCCATTTCCAAGCATAATGTAAGCGCCCGGCCGCGTCTCAAGCATGTAGGCGAAGTCCTCCGCCTCCATACTCACTCTGATGTTGTCGTCCACGGAGGCAGGCCCCACGAGATTGCGCGCCGCCGTGATCGCCAGATTGGTCCCCTCCGTATGGTTGAAGGTAACCGGGACGGATCGACGGTACTTGAACTCAACGTCCGCGCCGAATCCGCGCCCAATACCCTGGGCGGCTGCCAAAATCTCCCGTTCGGCGAAGTCTTGCAGGGCGGGTGCGAGGGTTCTCACGGTTCCGGCGATTTCAACGCGATCGGGAATGATGTTGTAGGCCCGTGCGGCGTTCAACTTGGTGACTGAGATCACCAGCGACTCGATGGGATCGGTTTTGCGCGAGACCAAGGTTTGCAGGCCAATGATGATCTGTGCTGCAATGACAACGGGATCGATGGTCCGATGCGGCGAGGCGGCATGGCCGCCCCTGCCCTTCACGATGAGGTCGAAGTCGTCCTGCGAGCCCATGATCGGGCCATCGCAAATGCCGAACTTGCCGATCTCCATGCCTGGCATGTTGTGCATTCCAAAAACCTGGGAGATGCCAAAACGATCCATGATTCCCCCCTGGACCATCCTCAGACCGCCCGATGGCAGTTCCACTTCTTCTGCCGGCTGAAAGATCAAAGCGACGGAGCCCTTAAAGTTGCGCGTACTCGCAAGGTGTTTCGCGGCGCCCAGCAACATCGCGGTGTGACCGTCGTGGCCACACGCATGCATTTTGCCCGGTATTTGCGACGACCAGGGTTTGTTTGACGCCTCAACGATTGGGAGGGCATCCATGTCCGCCCTCAATCCGATCGTCGGTCCGTCTCCGCCTTCGCCTTGAATGAGTGCGACAATACCGGTCTCAGCTATCCCCGTTTCGATATGATTGATGCCGAACGAAGCCAGTTTCTCGGCTACGAACGTTGCTGTGTTGTGTAACTGATAGCCGAGCTCCGGATTCTGGTGCAGGTAGCGACGCCACTCGGTTGCCTCGCTCTGCACATCCCGGAAAGTTTCAACGCTTCTCATGTTACATCAGCCTTTTAGTTAGTCCTGTAGAGCCGTTTCGATGTTTCCTACCGCGTTGCGTATTCTTGGTGCGCAAGAACAAAGGGGTGATTAGTTTCCTTTTTGAGCGCAGGATGACGATCGACGTCAGTTCTTCACTTATTCAATCGACGATCAGAATTCTCCGTCCAACGCTCCTCGCAAGGATGATGCATGTGAGAGAAGAATTTGCGTCAAACTGGATCGGCTGCTGAAATGGGCAGCACACAAAGCGGGGCGGTTTGAAATGTAGTAGCTTGGTTGCGGATTCCGGGAGTTAACGGGACGGGATTCCGATCAAAATCCGGACAATCGTGGAGTGCACCCCCAGACTGAGACACAGAAAATCGCGGACAGTTTCCGTGTTAAGCTATGCAGCCTTTTCTGTCAGTCGTCTGCTTGAATGCTTCTGCTCGTATTCCTCAGGAGTGAGATAGTCGAGCGCCGAATGCAGCCTTTGCTGGTTGTAGATGGTATCGATGAAGGCTCCGATCCGTTTGCGCGCGTCGGCCGCATCCTTGTAGGTGAGGCCCTGCACTTCTTCCTGCTTGAGCGTTTTCATGAAGCTCTCCGCCTTCGCATTATCGTAAGGATTGCCGACACGGCTCATGCTCGCCTGGATACCGTGACGATTCAGAAGTTCGGAGTACGCTCCGCACGCGTATTGAACCCCGCGGTCGGAATGATGCACGAGGCTCCCGGGTTCGGGCCGGCGATCAGCGATAGCCATCTCGAGGGCCTCGATGGCAAGGCTTGCTCTGAGATGCGTATCCAACGCCCAGCCGACCACTTTGCGGCTATAGGCGTCAAGCACAACGGCAAGGAAAGCAAACTCCTCAGCCAGATGCAGGAACGTGATATCGGCCACCCACAGCTGGTCGAGCCTATTGAGGATCATTCCCCTGGCAAGGTTCGGCACGACGTGCCAACCATGCCTCGAGTTCCTCGTCACAGGAACAAAGGGTTTTGCGCGCAGGCACAGCAGATTGTCTTCCCGCATGATCCGTAGAACGCATTTGTGATTGACCTGCCACCCCTCCCGCCGCAGCAGGGCTGCGATCCGGCGGTAGCCGTAGTGCGCGTTGCCGAGAGCCAGCTTCTGAATCAGATCGCGCAAACCTGTCTCGGCCCGACGCGGGGCCGAATCCAGCCAGTGACGGTAATAACTCGCGCGGCTCACGCCAGCGAGCCAGCACATTCTATCGATGTTGAATTCGCCTTGCGACAGGCCGGTCGTCATCTTTTCGATGACTTTGAAGATCCCGTTTCGCCAGGAGCGCTGCTCGACGATGATCTTCCTCGAAATGCCGCAAGGCTTCGCGAAAAAAATCGAGATCGAGTTGCTGTTGCCCGACTTTCTGCTCCAATTCCCTGATCCGGCGCCTGGCCTTGGTCAGCGCCTTTTCCTGAGGTGCCGGCGTGTCGACTGGGTTCTGCAGCCGCGCGGCCCCGTCAACTCCTGTTGTCGATCTGGCCGGCCGGCCGCGCCGGCGTGACTTCAGACTACCGCGGAGCCTGAGTTGATCACGCCACTCGTAAAGTCGTTGGCGACTGATTCCAACCTCATCCGCCAACTTGCTGACAGTTTCGCCCGCCTCCATGCGCTGGAGAAGCTTCAGTTTTTGATCTTCATCAATGACCCTTTGCCGTCTGGCCATGCCCCAATTTCCTCTCCTTGTGGGGAAACTGTCCGCGATTTTCTGTGTCTCAGTCTAGGGGTGCACTCCAATCGTGTCCGGCATGAGATCGGAATACCTGTCCGGCTTCAGATTGGAATAGCCGTCCGGCATCATCGGAATACGCAGCTTGGTTTTGAGACGCACTTGGAACCTACCGAAGGAACTGGAGGATAACTTCGATGCCGCCTCGATCAGGTTTCCTCAACTCGAGTCGGTGGCTGGCTGCGGAATCAGAGCTGGTCAGATTGCGGCACACGGCTGGCTATTCGAACCTGGTCAAACCCACGTACGGTCGCCGCTAGGACGGCCGCACCAATATCCGGCTTATGGCGGCAAGAGGCCCAGAAGACGAGAACCCGTCTTTGACACGGCATTCCAAGCCAGCTGGAATCTCGGTTCGCCTCCTGGAATCCGCCGAGGCTCCGAGGGATCGATGTGTTGGTATAGCCGCGTTAGGCCGACTTCATGATGGCACTGTCGATGACGACCCCTGCCATCACGTCTTTCCACGGCGGCGCTACGCGACGGCTGCTGCCCACCACGGCAGTTTGCGACGCGCAGCGGAGGCACTTCGCATCAAGCATTCACCCTGAGCGGCGTCATTGCGACGAACTGGGCCGCAGTCGGATCAATCCAATGCCGTTCTCTATGTCGATTTGGGTCCCGAATGACTCCGAGAGCTTCTGTAGCCGCTCCAGAATGGCTCTTGCTTGCGGAGCGGGGGCGAGCCT
>NZ_JBEWSZ010000025.1:0-3663 GCF_040537815.1 Mesorhizobium shangrilense | reverse complement strand
ATTGTAAAGAGAAGATTTGTTCGAACTTCATGAGCCGAAAGGTTCGTGATTTGTCGCGGGAGACGCTCAATCTCCCGCATATGATGGGTTTGCCTAACCGCGCCCTCGAACCGATCTCGAGAAGCTGGTCTTTTTGTGCTGATATCATCGGGTTAAATCCCGCACAGGATTTACCCAGGCGACAATCCCTTCGGGATTGCGCGGATGTTGACCTCGAGAGGGGAAGGCTGAAGCGACAATCTCTTCGAGATTGCGCAGGTGAGTATTGGCAATGAGAACGATCAAGTGTCTTAAGGGCAATTGGTGGATGCCTTGGCATGCACAGGCGATGAAGGACGTGATACGCTGCGATAAGCTACGGGGAGGTGCGAATACCCTTTGATCCGTAGATTTCCGAATGGGGAAACCCACCTAAGGTACTTGGAAAATCAGAGCAGCAGGGTGACTTGCTGCTGTGGTTTCCAAGTATCGATAATAGGTAACTTACCCTGAATAAAATAGGGGTAAAGTGGCGAACGCGGGGAACTGAAACATCTAAGTACCCGTAGGAAAGGACATCAACCGAGACTCCGGAAGTAGTGGCGAGCGAACCCGGACCAGGCCAGTGGCGATTGAGAGACAAGCGGAACCTTCTGGAAAGTAGGGCCATAGTGGGTGACAGCCCCGTACGCGTAATGCAATCAATCGTCCTCGAGTAAGGCGGGACACGTGAAATCCTGTCTGAAATTGGGGGGACCACCCTCCAAGCCTAAGTACTCGTGCATGACCGATAGCGAACTAGTACCGTGAGGGAAAGGTGAAAAGCACCCCGACAAGGGGAGTGAAAGAGTACCTGAAACCGATTGCCTACAAACAGTGGAAGCCCAAGGTTCGTCCTGGGTGACCACGTACCTTTTGTATAATGGGTCAGCGACTTAGTGTGACGAGCAAGCTTAAACCGATAGGTGTAGGCGCAGCGAAAGCGAGTCTGAATAGGGCAATTCAGTTCGTCGCATTAGACCCGAAACCGAGTGATCTAGCCATGAGCAGGTTGAAGGTAAGGTAACACTTACTGGAGGACCGAACCCATAACTGTTGCAATAGTTCGGGATGACTTGTGGCTAGGGGTGAAAGGCCAATCAAACTCGGAAATAGCTGGTTCTCCGCGAAATCTATTTAGGTAGAGCGTCGACCGAATACCCCAGGGGGTAGAGCACTGGATGGGCTAGGGGTCCTCACCGGATTACCAAACCTAACCAAACTCCGAATACCTGGGAGTACTAGTCGGCAGACACACGGCGGGTGCTAACGTCCGTCGTGAAAAGGGAAACAACCCTGACCTACAGCTAAGGTCCCCAAGTTATGGCTAAGTGGGAAAGGATGTGAGGATCCCAAAACAACCAGGATGTTGGCTTAGAAGCAGCCATCATTTAAAGAAAGCGTAACAGCTCACTGGTCTAAATAAGGGTCTTTGCGCCGAAAATGTAACGGGGCTAAAGCCATACACCGAAGCTTAGGGTTTGGTCCGCAAGGGCCAAGCGGTAGCGGAGCGTTCTGTAAGCTGATGAAGCCATACCCGTGAGGGGTGGTGGAGGTATCAGAAGTGCGAATGCTGACATGAGTAACGTAAGGGGAGTGAGAGACTCCCCCGCCGAAAGACCAAGGGTTCCTGCTTAAAGCTAATCTGAGCAGGGTTAGCCGGCCCCTAAGACGAGGCGGAAACGCGTAGTCGATGGGAACCACGTTAATATTCGTGGGCTTGGAGGTAGTGACGGATCATTGAGGTAGTCCAATCTTATCGGATTGAACGGGCTGCTGCGTGGTTCCAGGAAATAGCTCCTCCTTATAAACCGTACCCGAAACCGACACTGGTGGTCTGGTAGAGTATACCAAGGCGCTTGAGAGAACTATGCTGAAGGAACTCGGCAAATTGCACGCGTAACTTCGGAAGAAGCGTGACCCTTTTCCACGCAAGTGGAGGAGGGTGGCACAGACCAGGGGGTAGCGACTGTTTATCAAAAACACAGGGCTCTGCGAAGTCGCAAGACGACGTATAGGGTCTGACGCCTGCCCGGTGCTGGAAGGTTAAGAGGAGGGGTGCAAGCTCTGAATCGAAGCCCCAGTAAACGGCGGCCGTAACTATAACGGTCCTAAGGTAGCGAAATTCCTTGTCGGGTAAGTTCCGACCTGCACGAATGGCGTAACGACTTCCCCGCTGTCTCCAGCATAGACTCAGTGAAATTGAATTCCCCGTGAAGATGCGGGGTTCCTGCGGTTAGACGGAAAGACCCCGTGCACCTTTACTATAGCTTTACATTGGCATTCGTAGTGGCATGTGTAGGATAGGTGGTAGGCTTTGAAACCTGGGCGCCAGCTCAGGTGGAGCCATCCTTGAAATACCACCCTTATCACTATGGATGTCTAACCGCGGCCCGTTATCCGGGTCCGGGACAATGTATGGTGGGTAGTTTGACTGGGGCGGTCGCCTCCTAAAGAGTAACGGAGGCGCGCGATGGTGGGCTCAGAACGGTCGGAAATCGTTCGCTGAGTGCAATGGCATAAGCCTGCCTGACTGCGAGACTGACAAGTCGAGCAGAGACGAAAGTCGGTCATAGTGATCCGGTGGTCCCGCGTGGAAGGGCCATCGCTCAACGAATAAAAGGTACGCCGGGGATAACAGGCTGATGACCCCCAAGAGTCCATATCGACGGGGTTGTTTGGCACCTCGATGTCGACTCATCGCATCCTGGGGCTGGAGCAGGTCCCAAGGGTATGGCTGTTCGCCATTTAAAGCGGTACGTGAGTTGGGTTCAGAACGTCGTGAGACAGTTCGGTCCCTATCTGCCGTGGGTGTAGGAATATTGAAAGGATCTGTCCCTAGTACGAGAGGACCGGGATGGACGGATCTCTGGTGGACCTGTTGTGGCGCCAGCCGCATAGCAGGGTAGCTATATCCGGACGGGATAACCGCTGAAGGCATCTAAGCGGGAAACCCACCTTAAAACGAGTATTCCCTGAGAACCGTGGAAGACGACCACGTTGATAGGCCGGGTGTGGAAGAGCGGCAACGCTTGAAGCTTACCGGTACTAATAGTTCGATCGGCTTGATCGTTCTCATTCCTTATGCTCACCGCTCCCAAAAGGGAGCGTGAAAAAAGCACAACAAAGACCAGCGAAACAGCCTTGAGAGGCACCCGACAGCTCCGCTGCCGACGTCTCTCCATGCGCCTTCGCCAAAAGCTTCTCGAATAACGTGCGTTTTGCCGACCTGGTGGTTATGGCGGAGCGGCTGCACCCGATCCCATTCCGAACTCGGCCGTGAAACGCTCCAGCGCTGATGGTACTTCGTCTCAAGACGCGGGAGAGTAGGTCGCTGCCAGGTCTGCTAAACGCACGTTACACAATCTTCTCAATACAGGGCCCGCCAACGGGAAACCTCGGGCCGCACAAAGCGGCCCTTTCCATTGGCAAGCTCGATACTGCCAAATCGCTAACGCGATCGGCAGAGGCCAAATCGCTAACGCGATCGGCAGAGGTGGCGCGGGGTGGAGCAGCCCGGTAGCTCGTCAGGCTCATAACCTGAAGGTCACAGGTTCAAATCCTGTCCCCGCAACCAAATTCAAAATAGCCCGGTTCAAGCCGGGCTATTTTTGTATCTAGCTTATGGTTGCTGTGTCGAAGCGA
>NZ_JBEWSZ010000024.1 GCF_040537815.1 Mesorhizobium shangrilense | reverse complement strand
GCTCGTCAGGCTCATAACCTGAAGGTCACAGGTTCAAATCCTGTCCCCGCAACCAAATTCAAAATAGCCCGGTTCAAGCCGGGCTATTTTTGTATCTAGCTTATGGTTGCTGTGTCGAAGCGACGGCGCCCAAGCCCGTTTATATCTGGTGCCGCTGATCAGCCGGATAGGGGCCCCGAGCTCATGAGCCAAGTTCCTTGCCCCGGAATCGGTGGCTGTGATAATCTCAGCCCATGAAAAGAGCCGCCGCCATCGTCCGGACAACCAGAACTGAAGAGTTCGTTCTCAGTAGCCGCAAGGGTGAGAGAATCAGTGCGGTCGAGGGCCTGAAGCTGTCACCGCGAATGGCGGCGATTCTCGACGAAAGCCGTGGGCGCGGGCTCAGTGGCGACGAACGGCGCGAGCTGGTCAAAAAGCAGATTTCCAAGAAATAGGCCTGGCGCGTGGTATATGCCGCCGAGGCCGACCCGCTCTGTTACCCAGGCACAACGGTTCTTCGCAACAGGCTTGATGTCCAGGATCAGGCCGGCCTCGATGAGGTCGAACTTGCCCTCTTCCTGATTCGCGCTGACGAGCCGATTGCGAGCGGTGCGCTCGATTATGCGCACTACAAGGCGATTCACCATCATCTGTTCCAGGACATCTATGACTGGGCCGGGGAGGTGAGGGCGATTCGCATCGGCAAAGGCGGCAACTGGTTTTGCTACCCCGAATACATCGATGCGGAGATGATCCGAATTTTCGACGACCTCGCAGTGGCCAACTATCTCGTGGGCCTATGGCCTCACGATTTCGCTGTTCAGGCGGCGCATGTGCTCGCGGAAATCAATGCGGTGCATCCGTTTCGCGAGGGGAATGGGCGGACACAACTCACCTTCCTGGCTGTGCTCGCCGAGCATGCCGGCTTCACCTTCGATGACGATGCCCTCGATCGTGATCGGGTGCTGGGCGCCATGATCGGGAGCTTTTCTGGCGACGAACAGCCCTTGGCTGCTCTCATCGCCGACATCATCGCCTAAGGTTGCATAAACTCAGGGAGAGAGTGCGGCGTCGAGGACATTGCATGATTCGCGGAGCAGAGCACTCCAGATCGTGGCTCTCGGCAAAGGGTGATTTGGCAGGGCCGCCGCGCAACGCGCTCTTGGCAGTTTGAGAATCGGTGGATATGCCGCAGAACTGTGCAGGCAACGCCGAGCCTAGTATGACGATCCGACGCAATGTCGAGGTCGCGGAAGGACAGACAGTCGTGACGCAGAAAGGGATCACCCTCAAGGACGTTGCCGCCGCGGCCAATGTCTCGCGTGCCACGGCCGCGCGGGCGCTCAACAGTTACGGCTACGTTGGCGACGAGACGGCGCTTCGCGTGATGGAGGCCGCGGAAAGACTGGGCTATCGGGGGAACCTCGTTGCGCAAGCGCTTCGCAGCGGGCAATTGCCAATCGTCGGCTTCGTGCCGGGCGATATCCAGAATCCCTTCTTTGCCCGAATCGCTCATGACATCGAGGTGGACCTGCGCAAGCACCGCCACAATCTGCTGATCGCCAGCAGTGAGGAGAATGTCGAGCAGGAAAAGGAATTGCTGGGGAGCCTGCGCGCGCTCAGCATCCGTGGCTTCATCCTGGCGCCGACCTCGGCGAGCGACAGCGAGCACATCCTGGAACTGGTGCGCGAGGGGTCGCCGATCGTGCTGATCGACCGTGTCATCAAGGACCTGCAGTGCGACAGTGTGGTCGTCGACAATGAAGGTGGCGCGCGCGAAGCCGTGGACTACCTCGTCGCCAATGGCCACGACCGAATCGGTCTGTTGCGTGACGAATCACGCATCTTCACCGCGCAGGAACGTCTCGCCGGCTACCAGAATTCGCTGCAATCGCACGGAATCGCGCTCGACGAATCATTGATCAGCGTGTCGCGCTCGACGGTCGAGCATGCCATCGACGCAACGATAAGGCTGTTCAGCCGCCGCAATCGTCCGACCGCCCTTTTCACCGTCGACAGTCTGATGACGCAGGGGGCGCTTCTCGGCCTGCGCTCTATGGGACTGTCCATCCCGCATGATGTGTCCCTGGTTGGCTTCGACGATTTCAATCTCGCTACCTTCACCGACCCGCAGATCACGGTCGTGGCCCAGCCCATCTCGGAGATCGGGCCACTGGCTGCTAAGCTTCTGCTGGAACGGCTGGCCGGCAAGAAGATCGCGCCGCGTCATATCCGATTCCCGACGCGTCTGATTGTGCGTGGCTCGGTCGCCCGCTTCAACGGGCGCTGACAGCGGCCGAAACCTTCCGTTTCTAATAATTTCATCGCGAGGGCACTTGCCAATCGCGAAATTGCGTGTCCATTATCCGAATGTGAGATCGATCTCACATTGATCGAAATTGATCAAAGGCTGGTTTGGACGGCGCATCGACGCTTGCGCCCGGGCAGAGGCTCTGCCGCATCCGAGTAAGGGAAGAACGACATGCTGAACTTCGATAGGGACCGCTTCGTAAGGATCCAGGGCGGGGCCGTTGCCATCGCCGGCGAGGCGCGCTTGCTGATGCGCACGCTGCTTGCGGAAGGCGTCGAGCGTCTGTTTTTCATGGGCACCGGCGGCGTGCAGCTTCTGACGCTTCCCGCGATCGAACTGGCGAAGCGCTATTCCACCTTCCCGGTGGGTGCTGAATATCCGGCCCAGGTCGTGCTCGATCCGCCGGCCGGTCTCGACAACAAGGCCGTGGTCGTCATCCCGTCGCTTTCGGGCACGACCAAGGAGGGCGTCGAGCTGATGGCCTTCCTGAAGAAGCGGGGCGTGCGCACCATCTCGCTCACCGGCCATTCGGACACGCCGATCGCGCAGGAAGCCGATCACAATTTCACGAACTTCGCTGAGGACGACACCTCGTCGGAATCATTCTACCTGCAGACGCTGCTGATTGTGCTCGCGCTGCTGGCCGAGCGCGGCGAATATGACGGTTTCGACGCGGCGGTCGCCGAACTCAAGCTGCTGCCGGGCCTGCTCGCCGATGCGAAAGCCGCATTTGAGGACAAGGCCGCCGAACTGGCCGCGACCATCAAGGACGAGACCTATCACATCTTCACCGGCGCCGGTTCAGTGTGGCCGGAGGCGAACTACTACGGCATGTGCATCCTCGAGGAGATGCAGTGGATCCGGACCCGCCCGGTGCACGCCGCCGATTTCTTCCACGGCACGCTCGAGCTGGTCGAGCCGGGCGTCAGCGTCTTCGTGTTCAAGGGCGAGGATGCGCTTCGGCCCCTGGCCGACCGGGTCGAGAATTTCGCCAAGCGCTACACGGACCGCGTCCGCACGCTGGATGCGGCCTCGGTGAAATTGCCGGGCATCTCCCAGCAGGTGCGCGGCATGATTTCACCCGTGTTGCTCGCCACCTTGCTCGAGCGGCTGAGCGCGCATCTCGAGGTGCTCCGCAATCACCCGCTGACCACCCGTCGCTACTACAAACGCGTTGAATACTGATCCACTCTCACCTCAGAAGGAGCTGCTTATGAAACGTTCGCTGCAAGTCGTGGCGGTCACAGTGGCCGCGGTATCATCATTGGGATTGTCTATGAGCGGCAGTTTCGCCGCTTCAGCGGCGGTCGCGGCCGACCCCAACGCCAAGGTGGAATACAGCGGCACGCTGTCGATCCTGACCAAGTTCGGATTGCAGCAACTGTCGCCCTATTTCATCAATCTGGCGCAGGATTATGAGAAGCTCCATCCGGGCGTGAAGGTCGAACTCATCCAGGAGAGCGACGACAGCGTGAAGGGCAAGACCAAGACACTGGTCGCGTCAAACTCGCTGCCCGATGTCTATTTCTCCTGGACGGGCAGCTGGGGCGGGAACTTCGTGCGCGGCAACCGCGCCGTCGACCTGAGCACGGTCATTGGTCCCGATACCGACTGGGGCAAGACGCTCTCTCCGGCGGCCGTCAAGGCGTTCGAATACAATGGCAAGCTCTACGGCATCCCACTTTATCAGGACGCCAAGTTCATGGGCTACAACAAGCAGATCTTCGCCAAGCTCGGCCTGAAGGCGCCAGCCAATTTCGAGGAACTCCTGACCAGCTGCGACGCCATCCGCAAGTCCGGCGCGACCCCGATTTCGTTCGGCAACAAGGAGGCTTGGCCAGCCATCCACTTTGCAGGCCAGCTGCTCGCATACAACGTGCCGCAGGCAACACTGGAACGCGACTTCGATCCGGCCACCGCCGATTACAGCGATCCAGGCTATGTAGCGGCGCTCAAGCAGTTCAGCCAGCTTGTCGAGCGTTGCACCGATGGCGCCGGCGTCAACGGCACATCCTATGCCTCGGCTCTCCAGGCCTTCACCAACGCGCAGTCGGCCATGTACTATCAGGAGATCATCGAGTTCGATCAGGCCGCTACGTCGGACTCGGCGCTGAAGCCCGCCGATTTCGGGTTCTTCAGACTGCCCGTGCCTGATGGCGCCAAGGGTGACCCCAAGTCGATCGAGGGCGCGCCGGAGGGCTACATGATCAACGCGGCATCGAAGAACATCCCGCTGGCGATCGATTTCATGAAGTTCGTGACCTCCAAGGAAAACGCTGAAGTCCTGTCGGCACCGCCTTACGGCCAGCCGAGCGCAACCATCGGCGGCGCCTCGGAAAAGAATATGAGCGCGGCTGTGGTCGATGGCCTCAAGGACATCAACGCGGCCTCCTACCTCATGCCCTGGTTGGACACGGCAAACCCGCCGCGCGTCGCCGCCGTTTGGTTGTCCAGCCTGCAGGCGCTGGCTGGCGGTTCGATGACGCCTGAGCAAGTGATGGACGAGGTGCGCAAGGCCGCATCCGCAGCCAAATAAAGCAGACAATGGCAAGGGCATCGGACACAATGGAAAGCGGCGCCGTGCTTCGCGGCGTCGCCAGGCCGCAAAGGCCAAAGGGCCTGCAGGCCCGCTTCGGCAATCTGTTGTCGTTCCGATGGGCGGCGATAGCGCTGATCCTCATCGGCTGGTTCGTCTACTATCCGATCGTCGACAACTTCATCGTCAGCACGACAGACCAGGACATCTATACAGGCGAGGTCACCAATGTCGGCCTCGCCAATTACGACCGGCTGCTGCATGACCCCATCGTACTGCTCGCGCTCTGGAACAACTGCCTCTACGCCATCATCTCCGTCGTCTTCCAGGTCTTCGGCGCGTTCCTGCTGGCGGCCATCATCGAGGATCTGAGGAGCGAACGCTGGCGCCGTTTGTGGCGCGCCGTCTATTTCGTCCCCTCCGCCATCTCGATCACGGTCACCGGACTGCTGTTCTATTTCATCTACCAGCCACAGGTCGGGCTGCTGGATGCGGCGCTCAGCCGTGTTGGTCTCAGCCAGTTCGTCATGCCCTGGCTCGGCAACGAGCACACCGCCATCTACGCCATCATCGCCATGAGCCAGTGGCAGGGTTTTGGCTACTCGACGCTGCTGTTTGCCATCGCCATCCAGAAGATTCCGCGCGACCTCTACGACGCCGCCACGATGGACGGGGCCGGCGCGCTTCGCCGGCTGTGGAGCATCACCTTTCCTCTGACCCGCGAAATGACTGGGTTGATGATTATCGTCACCATCACTGGCGCGTTCCAGGTGTTCAACGAGGTCATGGTGATGACCGCGGGCGGGCCTAACAACAGCAGCCAGGTGCTCGGCACATGGCTCTACCAGAAGGCCTTCATCGAGGACAATTTCGGCTATGGCGCGGCGATTGCCGCCGTCATCTTCGTCCTGACCATGCTCACCGGCGCGGCACAGCTCTGGTACACGAAGCGTCGCCGGGTGCAGCTATGAGCATGACGGCTGCAGTCGGCCGAAACCGGCATGTGAATGTGTGGTCCGTCATCGCCAGGACATTCCTCTATTCGTTCCTCGTCTGCCTCGGCGTCGTCGTCATCTATCCGTTGATCTGGATGGCGCTCAGCGGTTTCAAGGACAATGCGCAGATCTTCGGCGATCCCTTCGCCCTGCCTGCCCATTGGTCGTGGAACAATTATGTGCAGGCGTGGAACCAGGGCGTGCGCGGCTATGTCACCGTCTCCGTCCTGGTGACCGTTGCTTCCGCCATATGCACGGTGCTGATCAGCGCCTGGACGGCCTTCGGCCTGACCCGGACCAGGATGCCGGCAAAACCGCTGGTCGTCGCCATCGTGCTGGGCGGATTGATGCTGAGCCCCACCGTGGCGATCATTCCGCTGGTCAAGATGCTGCAGGCGCTCGGCCTCTATAACACCTATTGGGCGCTGATCATTCTCTACACGGCGTTCCGGGTGCCGTTCACCACCTTCCTGATCCGCGCCTACATGCTGGACCTGCCTGGAGATATCGATGAGGCGGCGACGATGGACGGCGCCAGCGAAGGCCAGATCTTCTGGCGCATCACCCTGCCACTGTGCCGGCCGATCATCATCTCCTGCGTCATCCTGCATGTCCTGTTCGCCTGGAACGAATATCTGTTCGCCATGGTCTTCACGAGCGGCAGCGACGTGCAGACACTGCCGGTCGGCCTCACCTCGATCATGGCAACGCACGGCACCAACTATGCCGTTGTCTTCGCCGCCATGACGATCTCTGCCCTGCCCATCGTCATCGTGTTCTTTGCCGCGCAGCGCTACTTCATTCGTGGCCTGTCCGAAGGCATCGGCAAGTAGCAATCCCCCGAAAGGAACCTTCATGCCGCAGCCAAAACTTGTCGCTGTCGGGGATAATTGCCTCGACGCCTATCTGAGCAACGGCCTGCTCACGGTCGGGGGAAACGCCCTTAACGTCGCCGCGCAATGGCGGCGTAACGGTTGGGCGGCCCGTTACTTCGGCGCCGTCGGCGAAGATCCCGAGGGTGATGTGGTGCTCGCAGAACTGGCAGGCGTCGGCCTTTCGCCGAAAGATGTCGAACGTCTGTCCGGCGACACCGCCGTCACCTTGCTCCGTGATGAATCAGGGGACCGGAAGTTCCTGCACGAATCCTTCGGGGTCGGCGAGAACTACATGCCGGCACCGGAGCACTATGCGGTCATCGCCGGTGCCGATTGGGTGCATCTCGGCACCAACGCCAACGAGGATCTCGTCCGCAGGCTGGTCGCGGATCACGTGCCGTTCAGCATCGACGTGTCGACCAAGCATCTGGCGCTGCCGCTCGACGGCGTGCCCATGCTGTTTGCCTCCGGTCCCGACGACGTCGATCAGCCGGTTGAGCCTTTGCTCTGCGCGCTCAGGGCGGCCGGAGCGCGGCAGGTGGTCTTGACCTGCGGTCGGCGCGGTTCCTATTTCGACGATGGCACGGATGTCGTGCACGCGCCGGCGACGCTTGTCGATGTCGTGGACACGTGTGGCGCCGGCGACAGCTTCATCGCCACGTTCCTGACCAGCTTCCATTTCGATGGCCTTCGCGCATCGGAGGCGTTGCACAAGGCTTCGATCGCGGCGGCTCAGACCTGCACGCATCTCGGCGGGTTTCCGCAGAAACCGCGTCCCATCCCGGAATGGCTGCCTACCAAATACGCCGGCTTCATCACCGATGCCCAGGAGGCCTGACCGTGACGACACTTCGTTTGCGACAGCCGGCCGTAGCGCCTCCCTCCGATCGGTCGTTCTGGCTGCAGGATATCGGCGCCGGCACCGCGACCGAGCCATTGCAGGGAAATCATCGCGCTGACGTAGTGATCGTCGGCGGCGGCTATACCGGTCTGTGGACGGCGCTGCGCATTCGTGAGCTTGCTCCCGAAACGCGGGTTATCGTGCTCGAGGCCGATCTTTGCGGTTCCGGAGCGTCTGGCCGTAATGGCGGCCAGGTCCATTCGTGGTTCGCCGAGATCGACCAGATCAGCACTGTCGTCGGCCTCGAGGAGGCGCGGCAATTGTGCGCGGATACGGTGGCTTCGATAGCGGAGCTGAAGGCGCTGCAACGGGACGGCACGATCGATATGGATCTGCGGCTGGACGGTTGGCTGTGGACCGCGAGCTCGATTGCCCAGGAAGGTGCATGGGAGCACGCCGTTGCCATGGCGGCGGCGGTGGGAGAGAACCGTTTCAGGCGGCTGACGGCCGATGAGATCGAACGCCGCACCGGTTCATCCGCGTCCTATGCTGGCGTCGTCGAGACCAATGCCGGCACGGTTCACCCGGCCAAGCTGGCGATCGGATTGCGCGACCTGGCCCTGGCGCGCGGCATCATCATCCATGAGCGCAGCCCGGTCCTCGACATCGAAACTGGCAGGACATGCAAGGTGCGCACGGCGCGGGGCATGGTGCAGGCCGAAAAGGTCGTGCTTGCCGCGAATGCCTGGCTGTCGGCGCTGCCGGAACTGCGCCGCCATCTCTATGTCGTTGCCAGCGAGGTGATCGCCACGGCCGCCGTGCCCGAACTGCTCGACAGCATCGGCTGGCGTGACGGCGCTTCGATCTGCGATTCGCAGGCCCAGGTCCTCTATTACCAGCGCACCATCGGGGGCAGGGTGGTCTTCGGCCGCGGCAGCGGCAATGTGGCCTTCAGCGGGAATTTCGGCGCCAGCTTCAACCGCAGTCCGGAGCATGACCGGGACAATGTGCGGGAACTGCACCGGGTTTATCCAGCGCTGCGCGGCGTCGCTGTCGAATATGACTGGTCTGGCCCGATCGACTGCGTGCCCGAACACGTTCCCGTCTTCGATCATCTGCGCGATCATCCCAACATCTTCTACGGCATGGGGTTCAACGGGACCGGCATCGCGCAGACGCCGATTGCCGGGCGCATCCTGGCCAGCCTTGTCCTGGAGCGCAAGGATCGCTGGAGCGCCAGCGGCCTGGTCGGCATCGAGCGGCGCATGTCATTGCCGCCAGAGCCGTTCCGCTACCTCGGCGCCAAGCTCGTCCGCGGCGCGGTGCGCCGCAAGAACGAAGCCGAGATCAACAACCGCAAGGCGGACAGGATCACCAATCTGCTGGCCGGGCTGAAACCGGGCCGCCGCAAGCAATAGGCGAGCATCTTGCCCAGCGTCATGCAATCGAGGAGAGCACAATGGCCGATCTGACCCTCAGGCAAATCAGGAAGTCCTACGGCAGCGTCGATATCCTCCATGGCATCGATCTCGACATAAAGTCAGGCGAGTTCATCGTCTTCGTCGGGCCGTCAGGTTGCGGCAAGTCGACCTTGCTGCGGTCGATCGCCGGGCTTGAGGAAATCACCTCCGGGGAGCTCAGCATCGATGGCGAGGTGATCAATGACGTACCGCCATCGAAGCGCGGCATCGCCATGGTGTTCCAGTCCTACGCGCTCTATCCGCATATGACGGTCTACGAGAACATGGCCTTCGGCATGCGGATCGCCAAGGTCGGGAAGGCCGAGATCGACCAAAGGGTAAAACAGGCGGCGGAAATCCTGCAGCTGACCAAATATCTCGACCGCCTGCCCAAGGCGATGTCGGGCGGCCAGCGCCAGCGCGTCGCCATCGGCCGCGCCATCGTGCGCAATCCAAAAGTGTTCCTGTTCGACGAACCGCTGTCCAACCTCGACGCGGCGCTTCGCGTCGCCACCCGCATCGAGATCGCCAAGCTCAAGGAATCGATGCCGAACACGACGATGATCTATGTCACCCACGACCAGGTCGAGGCGATGACGCTCGCCGACCGCATCGTGGTGTTGAAGGACGGCTATGTCGAACAGGTCGGCACGCCAATGGATCTCTACAAGAGACCCGGCAATCTGTTCGTCGCCCAGTTCATCGGCTCGCCAGCCATGAATATCGTGCCGGCCAGGATCGAGACTGCCGGCGCGGTGACGGCGATCAGCCATATCGGCGCAAACATGGTCAATGTGCCCCTGGCGACGCCGGCGTCCGCCAAGGGCACCGAGGTCAGCTTCGGCGTGCGGCCTGAAGATCTGTTCATCGTCACCGGAGCCGATTTCCTGTTCGAGGGAAAGGTCGACTATGTCGAGCAACTCGGCGAGGTGCAACTGGTCTACATCGATATCGGCCGCGCCGACCTGCCGCTGGTGACCAAGCTGCCGGGCAATGTCGAAATTAGCCGGGGGGCGACCGTGCGGCTTGGCGCCAATCCCGGTGATCTTCATCTCTTCGATGCGGGTGGGCGTTCGCTCCAGGCGTAAGCAGCCTGTGGATAAGTCGTAATTGCCTGTCGGCAGGGACACGGCACGCCAATTTTTGAGCATCGCCCCAGTCGTCATCGACCGCAATCCCGCAGGTTTCCTGGCATCTGGGCGTATTTAGCCGTCTCATCCTTCGAGGCCTTTTCCTTTGGATTCCGGCTTACGAATTTCCGCCCGTGTGGATATTCGCGAGAAATCGAAAAAAGGTCGACGATCGGTGTTGACAGTTTGTCGGGGTGGCGACTATATACGCCTCAACAACGAGGGCGGCGCGCCGCTGGCGACGAAGAAGTTCGCTTCTACAACTGCCCTCCGCGAAATTCAAGAGAGCCGCGTAAGC
>NZ_JBEWSZ010000023.1 GCF_040537815.1 Mesorhizobium shangrilense | reverse complement strand
TATGAGGGCGACGCTGCCGTTCTCGTCATGGTCACCGAAATGGTCCATCATGAAGACGGATCGATCGGCAAAGTTGGCCACGCCGGGGCAATTCGGCCCGATTATCGGCATTTCTCCTGCTGCGTCCACAAGCGCGAGCTGAGCTTTTTCCCCGCCATGCATTTCGGAAAAACCGGAACTGTTGCAGATAGCGCCCGCGACCCCGAACTGCACAAGCTCTCGGACGAGTTCAACGACATTGTTGCGTGGGATCGCCACATACGCTAAGTCCGGCACCTCGGGTAAGGCGGCTATATTGGGTACACAGGGAACGCTGGCGAGCTCACTCCGTCGCGGATTGACAACATGCATACGGCCCTGAAACCCGCGCGCATGGCAATACTCAATAGCGGGAACCATAGACGCCCCACCGATAAAAACCGCGCTCTGCGGTGTCAGCATGCGCTTGAGACGTTCGCGTCTGCGGTCGTGGGCAGTGTGATAGTTCCCGGCGATGTCGCCACAGAAATGCTCGGGCAATCGGCAACCCCTGAAACTGTCGCAGCGTTCCGAAATAGCTTTGGTCTCGGACTCCCACTTCATCTTCGTTACCTCAATTGGCTGGGCGCGATGCTCCGAGGGGATTTCGGAACAGCGCTCGCCAGGCGCAGGGATATCGGCGAGCTCATCCGACCTAGGCTTTTCAATACCCTGTTCTTGGCGCTGACCGCCGCACTCATCGCAGTTCCTCTGGCGCTGCTTTGGGGGAATTCTGGCCGCGCTTTATAGGAACACCGTTTTCGACCGTATAATCAATGTCGCCACACTTGCCTCAAGATCCTTCCCGGAGTTTTTCGCAGCTACATTCTTGTCTTGATCTTGGATCACGCTTTGGACAAGTGAGTGTAACTTACTGCGAAACGCCCGAATTTGTGCTGGCCACACGTCACCGGCCTGTATCGAGCCGGGTTGCTGTTCGTGACACATGAGGGCAATGGTTCGATGCTCGCATTGAAATCAGCGTCGATAAAGAAGGGGATTGAATATCGCTCGCGGCCCGAGGTGTTCACCACGCGGTGCATGTTCGCCAGGTAGACATCGTTGGTGAGCCGCTGAATCAAGTCGCCAATATTGATTATGAAAGTCCCGTAGATTGGCATTCCCTCGACCCAAATGCGATCTCGGTTCATGACCTGAAGACCACCCACGTCGTCCTGCGCCAGGACAGTCAGATTGCCGTAATCCGTGTGGGCGCCAATACCGATGATGTCTTCACCGATATAACCACTCTGCGGCGGGTAATGAAGCAGGCGCTGAATGCTGATCGGATTCCGCGTGAGGCTCTCGAAATAGCTTTCCGTTAGGTCTAGACTGAGGGCGATGCCCTTCAAGAGTTTCTTAGCGAGGTCCACCATCCTTTGATGGTATCCGTATGTCAGTTCCCGAAATTCGGGCAGACTTGAGGGCCACTGGTTGGGGCCAAAAAACGGCCCTTCCACCGTCGAGCATTCAGGTCCGATGTCAAAGCACTCCTTCAGGTCTTTCGTCTTGCCCGGATCGGTGTTCTCCCCGAACGGTTCAATGTATCCGCGGAGGGCCACGTCGGATTTTCCAATATGCAATGCCATCTTTTGCCACGTGGGCAGATCAAAGAACCGGCGGCTCACTTCGAACACCGAATCCACAAAGTCCTGCGGAATGCCATGGTTCTTCACATACATGAAACCAGTATTCATCAACGCCCAACGTATCTCCTTGGCTACCCTCTGCTTGTTGCTGCCGTCGAGAAGTGGCGCTATATCGACGACCGGGATCTTATCAAAGCTTTCGCGTTTCGCGCGCAGCCTATCGTCGAGTCTAGCCGCGAGATCCTTGGGCATGAGTACACCTTGTTTGACAAAATGGGGTTCGGCGCAACGTTCAGTTCGGTCTGTTAATCGAGGGTGTTCATGACAGCTCCTCCGTGTAGGGACAGACGGTCATTGGTGGCGAAATGCGGCTGATTTATAAGCTGTTCCTTGTCGTGTTGCTGAGCATGGCTGTCCGACCATACGGAGTCGGCTACCGGATAGCCGGTTTTCCAGGAGCTGGCGATCATCGGCGCCCGATGCTGCCGGCGTTCGGTCCTGCGAAAACGAGTGGCCGCAAGGGCGCTTCTGCCGGCCTCTCCAGCGGACATGGGACTTCCTCCTTTCACGAGCAAGGTGATGGTGGGGCTTGGTAATAAGCCTGATACGTAACGATGGCAGAATATATATCGAAGTGTGGCGCTAACAAGCAAGTATAAATAAGTTAAATTGTTTTGGCTTTCATTTCATTTCATTTAACATATTTTGACATCTCGAGAAAGTAATATTGACAATTCGTCAAGCCTAGTTCAAATGCGCCTGTGCCCACCGGATGCGCAACGATGTCCGGCCGGTTCTTTTCGTAGTCACGATGAACGATTAGCGCAGGATAGTCCGCAACCCCGGAATGATCGTGATATCGGGCTTCGGCAGCCTTGAGTTTGATCGTATAGTCGTCAATTCTTATGTCGGCGCCCCTCGATCGCCTTGCCCGTCTTTCGGCCAACTGTCACGGCTCGTCCTCCGTGGAGAGGATCGGCTCGGCCCGCCCGAGCAACCCTCGGACGCGCTGTGGAGGGCGATCACCCGGCCGAGGCGGACATACGATCTTACGTTGTGTGCATCAAGTTTGGCAGAATTGCGCGACCATGAAGCTGGTCATGTGGCTTGGCGTCGAGCGAGCTTCTGGTGCTCGCGCAGGTCATCCATATTATGTAGTGGTTGGCCTCCATCCAGTAGTAGCTGGCATGACCGATGCCGACTTCAGATTGTCGTGAATGATGTCGTAAGTGCTGTGTCGGGGTCAGCATTTCAGTATGCAAGTGACCTGTGAGCCTCCCGATTCTGTCTCGGAATCGGAGATCTGGGATGCCAAGAAAAACCGAAACATCCGGACATGCGAGCCAATCCAGCGGGAAGCGTTTGTGTCCGGGTCGCCTCGGCAAAG
This sequence comes from Mesorhizobium shangrilense, assembly GCF_040537815.1. NCBI lineage: Bacteria > Pseudomonadati > Pseudomonadota > Alphaproteobacteria > Hyphomicrobiales > Phyllobacteriaceae > Mesorhizobium > Mesorhizobium shangrilense. The sequence continues at coordinate 9,890 of NZ_JBEWSZ010000023.1, read as the reverse complement.
GTGTAGCTGGAGGCACCCAGCACTGCACGAAGTTCTGCGCCTCGCGGACATCACCGGTCTTGCGATCGACAATCGGGATCTTCTTTCCGGAATAATCCACAAAGACCTTGTCGCCGGCCGCATGCTCTAGCAGGCTTCTCTGATTGGGGTCGTTGAGGTCAAGCTCCTCCTGATATTTTTCCGGACCATGTCGCCCCGCGGGTCACTCGCTTCTCTTCGCGGTCGACGTTAGGCCGCCGCACGATGGGGTCAGTAGAGCGAGGCGTCCCCGAAACGGAATTCTGTTGCATCACTCCACATGCGATGCAGAATGACAGCGAGCTTGCGGGCAACGGCAACTCGGGCTCGAGCCATACCGCGCCGTTTGGCGACGTTCATGCCCACGCTCTGAGGCTCGACCATTTCTTGCTGAGCACCAGCAGCGAATGAGTCGCCTCATAGAGGGCCGTGCGGGCAAGTTCGTCACCGCATCGGCTCACCTTGCCCTGAATGTCCGTTTCGCCAGATTGTTAACGTGCTGGGTCAGACCCAGATGAGACGCCGACCCGCCAGGAGCAAGTCTGCCGGCGACTCATGAGCGTTCCAAGTGTGGCACGAAAGGCGAGCGCGGTGATGGGAGAGGACCTGCTTTGTCAGTCGCCCGAACTCGCGCAGCATGGTGGCCAGGATCACCAGAAGCGGCTCGACAAGCGCCATAATGACCGTATCTGCGCCAATCAGTTCGCGCACGCGATCAGCGAAGGCTGCACGGCTTGGAGTGCCAAGCTTGATGCCGACCTCCCGCAAAATCGCCCTCACGACATTTTCGATCGTCCGCATTCCATTGAGGACCGTGCGTCGCGCGACGAGGAGGGACCGCCAGAACCGACACTGCCGGCTCTTCACATGCACCTGCCGATACCAGCCCCTGCGCATGATCTGCGCAAGCGCGCGGGCGTCGTTGCGATCGGTTTTGTTCGGCATCGTTTTCATCGCCGCGTTAGCCTGCCGGGTCTCGATGCAGATCGCCGGCAATCCTTCGGCGCGAATACCGTCATAAAGCCAGGCTGTCAGCGAGCAGGCTTCGAGCCCGATGCGCTCCAGCGGCAGATTAATTTTCCGCAGGGCCTCATAAAGCGCCCTCGGCTCACTCGCCGCCCGCCTTTCCTTCACGATCCGGCCGCTCTCGTCGACGACACAGATCGCGGTCTCTTCCAAAGACACGTCAAGTCCGGCAAAATACTTCATGGCTGCTCCTCCTGATGTTGTGGCGATCTACATCGATCACGTTCTCCCATCTCGACAGGAGCAGCCGCCCTCAATCTGGCTCGGGCGAGACCCCAATCACCCCGTCTGTTGAAAAACTGTTTTGTTTACGGAACGTATCAGAATCAGATCGAGCACAAATCAGATTCAAAACGGGTATCTCCGTTCCTTTTTCCACAGCCTGCTAGACGATGTTGTGGTTGTCGGGGGCGGGCAAGATGTCGGCAGTTTCACTGCCCCGGCCCGCGATATAAGAAGGCGTCGGCCGCTTTTGTGGACTTCTACGGAGATTTAAGTAGCGACTGTCACAACGATGCGATCCAGCGACACGTGGCCGAGCCAGGCACGGATCGTGTTGATGTCAACACCAGTGCGCAGGAGGTGGACGGCTGTCGTGTGCCTAATTGTATGCGGGCTGACGCGGCCAAGCTCGGCACGGCTTTGCTCGCCATGACAGCATATTGCCGTCACGACGCGGTGTATTCCAAAGCGATCAAAGGCTCTTCGTCCGCCCCAGAAAGACTGCATCGCTCTTGTCCGGGTCAGTCACGAGGCGGGTCAACGACGTTGGCGTCGCTGGCCACAATGGGCAGATCCAGACCGTGTTACCCTTGCCCTGGGGTGGCACTGACGGGACGTGCGCAGTTGGAGATTGCCGACCATCAATTTGCAGCTTCATCGGCGCGAGCACCGCTGCAAAACGGAAGAAAGAGCAAGGGACCGTAAACAAATAGAGGCGAAGCATTCATATGGGACAATATTTATTTATAAAATACGTAATAAAAGATTAACTAGACGGCATTTACCAGAGACGGGGCGTGCGGTAATAAAAAGCGAGGCAGTTATTTGGTTTGGTTCCCCGCGAGTCTAGACGCATTCAGAATACACATAGAAACATGAGAATAATGTTTCATCCAAACCAGGTGCATGGACGGAACCGTATATGCGTGGCTTGATGAGAACTTGCTGGTTGCAATTTACCGGATTAACGCTCGGCCCGGCTGCGCCAGTTGCCGGAGCGCATGGGAGGCGCCGTGGGCGCAAGCATCCCCTGGCTTATCAGATTGGGCCAACGTCACGTCGGCTGGAGAATCACTACCATGACGCATTCCAATAAGGTGGTTATCATTACTGGCGCAACGTCGGGGATAGGGAAGGCCGTCGCGCAGGCCTTCGCCGCGACAAAGGTGTCTCTCGTATTGGTCGGACGCGATCGAGAGCGGGGTCAACGAGCCCTAGAGTCGGTTCAGGAACTCAATTGTCCGGCTGAATTGATGCTGGGCGATGTGACTGACTCGGCCTTCGCCGACCAGGTGATTGATTTCAGCGTAGAGCGGTTCGGAAAGGTCAGCGTCTTAGTCAACAGCGCAGGTATCATACGGCGTGGAAGCGCCCTCGAGACCACGGATGATGATTGGCGTCAGACATTCGACGCCAATGTCAACGGTGTGTTCTACTTTAGCCGCGCCGCAGTGAAGGCTATGAGGAGGACCGGCGGCGGCAGCATTGTCAACATAGCCTCGAATGTGGGGCTAGTTGGCTGTTCCGGGCTGGCTGCCTATTGTGCTTCGAAGGGCGCGGTCGTTCTTCTGACGCGAGCCATGGCCCTTGATCACGCCAAAGAGCAAATCAGCATCAATGCCGTCTGTCCTGGCGCCGTTGATACGCCCATGCTTGTGTCGGCCCATAGTAAGCCGGTTAGCATCGACGAGGTCCTTCAAAGGAATGTCGATGCGATACCCCAGGGTCGCGTGGCTACTCCGAAAGAAATAGCAGGCTTGGCGCTGTACCTCGCGAGCGAGGCAGCCAGCCACATCACAGGGGTTGCTCTTCCGATAGATGGCGGCGTCACTGCAGGATAGGAGGAATTTTTGGGTAATCGGCTATCAGGCAAAGTTGTCGTCGTCACCGGGGGCAATCGAGGCATAGGGCGGGCGATTGCCGAGAGGCTCGCTGATGAAGAGGCGATGGTTGTCGTCGGCGATTTGTTTGACGAGCGCTCTCCCCCTGTCAGCGTCGAGAGGCTAGCGTTTATGTGTCTTGACGTCACAAAGGAGACCTCGGTTCGTGCATTCGTTGACGAGGTCCTTCAGAAGTTTGGCAGGATCGATGTACTAGTCAACAATGCTGGTATCATCGTGCATAAGTCCATCGACGAACAGACTGTCGAGGATTGGGACCGACTTATGGCGGTCAATCTCCGTGGTCCGTTTCTCATGGCCAAATATGTGGCCCCAGAAATGAGACGTGTCGGCTTAGGCACGATCGTCAACATTGGGTCGGTCGAGGGCTTTATGGTCAACCCCTGGCATACAGCATACGCCGCCACCAAGGCCGGCGTGCACGGTCTTACGCTTGGACTCTCAGTTGACCTTGGACCTGATGGAATACGCTGCAATACCGTTTGTCCCGGTTGGATCGAAACTGACCTGAATCGGTCCTACGTAGAACTCCACCCGGACCGAAGCTTGGTCGAGCGGGAATTGGCGCAACTACATCCGGTGGGAAGGATCGGATCCCCAAAGGAGATAGCAAATGCGGTCCTTTGGTTGGCTAGCGACGAATCCAGTTTCGTTAGCGGTGAAATGATCGCTGTCGACGGCGCCCGGACCAAGAAGATATCGCTGCCATCCATCTTGGACGGGGACTATCGGGCCAAGCTGACGAAGCCATAGTACTACCGAGTCAGAAAACTTCGTAGATTCAATGGTGGCCAGGATTTGTTAGTTTGTCGATTCGCTGTTTTTGATGGATCGATGAGATAACAGAGTTTGAGGCCGGTATCGCGGACCGTTTTGAGGCGTGTGTCGAGGCGCTGAGCGGCGTTTTTGATCATTCGGATCGAACGCGGCCTCTTCATGATTATTGCAGCGGACTGTTGCTGCCGGGGGAGCGCAAGAGTCGAACCGATGGCGGCGCTTGTGGCTCCGGGTCGGGTTTCGGCGAAGCACCAATCGCTTCTGCACTTTGTTGGCCAGGCGGGCTGGTCGGATGCAAAGGTGCTGGCCAAGGTGCGCGACCTGGTGCTGGCGGCGCTTGTGGCTCCGGGTCGGGTTTCGGCGAAGCACCAATCGCTTCTGCACTTTGTTGGCCAGGCGGGCTGGTCGGATGCAAAGGTGCTGGCCAAGGTGCGCGACCTAGTGCTGGCGGCGCTGGAGCAAAGAGGCCTGGATCGTCGACGACAGCGGTTTTCCCAAGAAGGGGATGCATTCGGTTGGGGTGGCCCGGCAATACTGTGGACGCTTGGGCAAGCCAGACAACTGCCAGGTCGCGGTGACGCTGTCGGTGGCCAACCATGCGGCGAGCCTGCCGGTCGCCTATCGGCTTTATCTTCCCAAAGCTTGGGCCGAGGATGCGAGCCGTCGTGCCAAGGCAGGGGGGGTGACATTCAAGACCAAGCCGGAGATCGCACTGGATCAGATCCGCACGCGCTGGCCCAAGATATCGCACCCGGCGTCGTGCTGGCGGATGCCGCGTATGGCTGCAACGGCGCCTTCCGCGCCGGCCTCACCAAGGTGGGTCTGCCCTACGCAGTCGCCATCCAGTCCAATGCCAGTGTCTGGCCGCCGGACCTGCAGCCCTTGCCTGCCAAGCCCTGGAGCGGGCACGGGCGACCGCCGTCGCGACTGCAACGCGGTCCCGGCCATGCCCCGGTCTCGGTCAAGGGTCTGGCCATGAGCCAGCCCTCGGCATTCGTCACGCCCACCTGGCGCGAGGGATCCAATACGCCGCTCACCTCGCGTTTTGCCGCCATGCGTGTCCGCCCCGCCGCCCGGCGCGCCACGCTGCGGCCTGTCGAATGGCTGCTTGTGGAATGGCCCGATGGCGAGACCGAACCGACCGGATATTGGCTCTCGACCTCGCCGCAAGGCATCGGCATCGAGGCACTCGTCGATCTTGCCAAGCTGCGCTGGCGCATCGAGCGTGATTACCAGGAACTCAAACCCGAACTGGGTTGGCCCATTACGAGGGGCGTGGTTGGCGAGGCTTCCACCATCATGCAACCCTTACAATTGCCGCTTACGGCTTCCTCATCCCAGTGGCGAGCCACACCTTCACACCGCTCGGGATCGAGATCATCGCCGCTCCAGCACATCCAGGATCCGGCCGAGCGCCTCGCTGTCGATATCACTCTCGACCCGCAGGCGGCGGGCGCCGCCAAGCTCGATCGTCACCATGCTGCTCTTCTTGCGCGATCGGGATATCGGTGATTGCAGCGCAGGCGGTTGCGGCGCCGGCCGCGCCTCGACGACTTCCACCGCAACGAGCTGTGACATGGACGGCGCGGAGATCTGGCAGAATTCCTTGCGCCACCGGAAAAGCTGGCTCACATGAATGCCAGCCGATTGCGAGATCTCGGAAGCACTGGCCCCCGCCTCAAACGTCGCGGCGACCAGCCGCTCTTTTTCCTCCCGAGACCAGCGCCGGCGCCGCTCGACCGACGTGATCACTTCAATCTGATGCTTCGTCACAGGGCTACTCCCAGTGCTTGCACTGGAACTTGCAGCCCTTCAGCCTACCTCAGCAAGGCGGCCTTCACCGGAGCAGTACCATGAATCACAACATCAAAAGCTGGAGACGGCTACTCGACCTCGACAACCTCAACCACGGCCTGCTGCTGCGATCCGGATATTGCGTCGAAAAAAAGGGAAGCCCGTCCTCGGCAAGCCCAGGCCTGGGCCTGAGACCGCGCATTTCATCGAGCACGAGGCCTACAAAGACATCGCCCTCGTCATCCCCGCCCTACGCGAACTCCACTACGTCACCCGTTCTGACGACCCGGACTGATCGGCGGCGGCGCGCGGACTAACGACCGACCCACCATAGACACATCGCCAGACGGTTTCGGGAAAGGTGCCTCGGCGCATCGCCTACCTGCCAAGCGGCTTCGCTGCTGGTCTTGTCTCGCCTCCGTGACGCCTCCGTGATTCGGCGTCACGGTCAGAATCACGGCAGATTCATACGGGGCAATAGGCCCGCCGACGATGTGGGTAATCGGAAGCCGGCCGATGCGGCGCGACAATGAAGCTGCGGCTTCTCATCAGAATATTGTCGCGCCACAGGCCAAGGCCGCGGAGATATGAATTCGGCTCATCTGCCGTAATACGCTCGATCATTTCAAGATCGCATTGGGTATCCAGGAGGAATTGTCGACGACCGCCCTTCCAGGTCCGTACGGCCGTGTTTCCAACGTCTCTTGATGGTCGTGGCGCCACTCTCGTCGGTGCGAGTTACCGTTGAGTGGGGGCATGAGCAAAGAATGCCTTATCTCTCCTTGAGTGCGACCCGGCCGAGGGCTGCAGGTGCGCCAACTGCAGCTTGAAAGTTGCGGATCAACTCCAGTCTCTCCATGACTATCGCACGCCATTTTTCAGCGCGCCGAGTTCTCAAGTTGAAGCCAAGGCATTTCATCTCGTTGGTCGCCGCTAAGGCTCCATCTGCCGATTTCCAAATTTGGTTCAGCAGTAGGTAGCGCTTGTCGTCATAGTCGATTAGCTGCGAGGTAACGTGGATAGGTGTGCCCAGGGCTAGTTCGTTGATGTACCGCACGTGGTTGTCAACGATTACGTTTTCGTGCCCCTCACGTTCCTCCATTGTGCCTTCTGGACTGTTTATCCAGTTCCAGAAGGCCCAATTAGCATGACTGCTGATGGTGAGATAGTGGACGAAGCTCACATGCTCGAACTCATCAATCCAGTCCGGACGAACGTTTGTCCGAAAGAGCACAAACGGGGCCTCCAAATGACCGGTCCAAGGGATCGGCAGATCATATATTTCGGCCATGCCTTAGCGTTCTTTCATTGTCATAGACGCAGTCGAGAAGCGGAGCCACCCTCCTCAACGCTCCTCGGTATTCTTGGATCGCCCTCAAGCGCCGCGGCGCGAAAGGCAGGTGTGGCGGCTGTCAAAATGGCGTCAGCAACACCCGAACCGTGGCTCAGACTCCCCTCTCGCGCATGAGCTGCCGACTGATGATGTGACGCTGGATCTCCGATGTACCTTCCCAGATACGCTCGAACCGAGCATCGCGGTAGATCCGTTCAAGGGGAAGATCAGCCATCAAGCCCATGCCGCCGCAGGTCTGGATTGCCTGGTCGGCAACGCGTCCCAACATTTCGGAGCACCAGACCTTCGCCATGGCACCATCCTCGATCACGGTTGGGAAGTTCTGATCAACCCTCCATGCAGTGTTCATCAGGAGGAGGTCGCCGAGCCGGATGTCGATTGCCATATCGGCCAAGGGAAAGCTTACGCCCTGGAACTTACCGATTGGTTGGCCGAACTGCCTTCGCTGGGCGGCGCAGTCGGCCGCAACTTCGAAGGCCCGCTCGGCACGCGCCTGGCAGACGGCCGCGATAGTTAAACGGCCCGGTCCACCAAGCCAGTCACTAGCGACCTTGAAACCCTCGCCTTCCGCTCCGACCATTTGCCAGCCGCCTACCCGCACGTCATCGAAGCGCAAGATATTGTTGTGATAGCCTCTATGACCCATTTGCTCGTAACCATTTGCCACTTCCAGCCCCGGCGCGTCGAGGTCGACGAGGAAGCAGGAGATCCTTTTCCGGGTGCCCACGGGCGTTTGATCCTCGCCCGTCACGGCGAACAGGATTACGAACTCGCAGAGCCGCACATTCGCGATGAAGTGCTTTGTACCGTTGATGACCCAGTCGGACCCGTCCTTGACAGCGCGAGTCTTCATCGCCTTCAAATCGGAGCCTGCATCAGGTTCCGACATCGCGATGCATTCGCGCTTCTCGCCCCGCATGACGGGATCGAGGAAATGGGTGACCTGCTCGCCCTCGCATGCAGTCAGGATGTTGCAAGGCCGGCGGACGGATTCCGCCAACGCCAGCGAAGCTCGCGAAAGGCCTTTCGCTACGAGCGTTAACGAGACGCAGTCAAGCCCTGCCCCGCCCACGCTTTCGGGCATGTTGCAGGCGTGGAGGCCTACTGTCATCGCCTTGCGACGGATATCAAGCTCCAACTCCCGCGGGAGCTCGTTGGTCTTTTCCAGCAACCCTTCGTGCGGGATCAGTTCCTTTTCACAGAATTCCCGCGCTGTCTGATTGAGCAGTTCCTGCTCCGCGGTCAGTTCGAAATCCATCAGTCACATCCTTGGTTGTGCGCATTGGCGCTCGCCAAAAGTTCATGCCCTTCTCCCGCGCATGAGCTCCCGGCTGATGATGTGACGCTGGATCTCCGATGTTCCTTCCCAAATGCGTTCCACTCGGGCGTCACGATAGATGCGCTCTAGCGGAAGGTCAGCCATAACCCCCATTCCGCCGCAAATTTGTATCGCTTGATCGGCTACTCTGCCGAGCATTTCCGAACACCAGACCTTCGCCATGGCACAATCCTCGATGAAGGTTGGGAAGTTCTGATCGACTCTCCACGCGGTGTTCATCAGGAGGAGGTCGCCGAGCCGGATGTCGGTTGCCATATCAGCCAAGGGAAAGCCTACGCCCTGGAACTTACCGATGGGTTGGCCGAACTGCCTTCGCTGGGCGGCATAGTTGGCCGCAACTTCAAATGCACGTTCGGCACGCGCCTGGCAAACAGCCGCGACTGTCAATCGACCAGGACCAAGCCACTCGTTGACAACCTTAAATCCTTCGCCCTCGCCGCCAACCATCTGCCAATCGCCAACTCGCACGTCATCGAAGCGCAAGATGTTGTTGTAGAAGCCACGATGCCCCATGTGATCATAGCCTGGAGCGACTTCAAGGCCGGGCGTGCTTAGATCGACAAGGAAGCAAGAGATCCGCTTCCGCGGTCCCGAGGGTGTTTGATCCTGGCCGGTCGCGGCAAAAAGGATTACAAAATCCGCGATCTGAGCGTTAGATATGAAGTGTTTGGTGCCATTGATGATCCAGCCGTCGCCGTCGCGAACCGCTCTTGTCTTCATACCTTTCAGATCGGAACCGGCATCGGGTTCCGTCATAGCAATACACTCTCGCTTTTCGCCGCGCATAACCGGTTCAAGAAAATGCCCGATCTGGTCACCGACACATGCGGCGAGAATGTTGTTCGGTCGGCGCACGCATTCGGCAAGCGCCAAGGAAGCTCGAGACAGAGCCTTCTCTACAAGTGTCAAAGAGACACAATCGAGCCCGCCCCCACCCACGCTTTCGGGCATGTTGCAGCCATGGAGGCCAATCGTCATCGCCTTGCGACGGATATCAAGCTCCAATTCCCGAGGGAGTTCGTGGGTCTTTTCCAACAACCCTTCGTGCGGGATCAATTCCTTTTCGCAAAACTCCCTGGCAGTGTTGTAAATGAGCTTTTGCTCTGCGGTCAGTTGAAAGTCCATCAACGAGTTCTTTCTTGTTCTGCACGGCGAACGTTCCCTGCCGAGTAAATATGAAGAGCCGTGACGTCGAGCCTTTAGCCGTTTGGCAAATTGACTCTCTGGAAGTGCGGGAAGCTTCATGCGAGGAACACTGCTAAAAGCCATTCATCTTCAGAAACTCGCTCATTGCTCCTCCGCGTATGCCAAGTGGAAAAGGCATTTGGCCTACCGGCCCTGCCAAACGGGCTTTCGCTTCTCGGCAAATGCTCGCAGGCCCTCGCGCTCGTCCTCCGACCCGAACACTTTCTGAACGATAGGCAACTGTTTCAACCGATCCTCCTCTGCTTGTCCATCG
>NZ_JBEWSZ010000022.1 GCF_040537815.1 Mesorhizobium shangrilense | reverse complement strand
CGCTGCGCGATCGCCTGGATGGCCGCTTCAACGCCGAGCGGCTGCAGCAACCGCACGATCTCGGCTCCCACCGCCTCGTCGACCCGTAATGCGCCAAACGAGATACAGGGATCACCGTCGGGATTGCTCCGGGTCGCGTCGCACTTATAGCGACCGACATCACCCTTGGCGCCATTATAGCCAACAAGCAGCCGGCGGCCGCAATGACCGCAACGCAATAGCCCCGCGAGCAAAGCCTCTCCCTTGCGCACCGGCCCGCACACCATCATGCCCTTGCTGTTGGCATTGTCAGTAATCAGCCGTTCATTCCTTTCAAAGTCTGCCCAGGGCAAATAGCCTTCGTGATGACCAATGAGCAAGACTGCCCAATCTGAGCGAGCTTTGCGACGGCCGCGCACGATTCGCTTGCGCCCATTTTTTCGATTATCGTCCGACTTCCGCTTCGGCCAAAGGCATAAGCACCAGCATAAACAGGATTGGTGAGAAGGTTGCTCACCGTCGTGTAGACCGGAGGTTTCCACAGCACCTGCTGCTGTCCCGAGATCCTGGGGTTGATGTACGGCAGCGCTATCTGGTCACTGCGAAGCGATAGGAACACCTCGCGGATGCTTTGCATTTCGGCAAAGCGAGTGAAGACCAACCCAATCGCCTCGCGCACGCGCAGGTCGGGATCCCTTTCGATTTTGTCACCGCCCACTTTCACATAGCCGACGGCGACCGTGAAGAAGAGCTCGCCCCGTCGTGCTTTCTGCTTCAAGGCTTCCATCGAACGGGCCCGCAGGAGCGACAGTTCGAGCTCGCTCATCGTCCCTTTCATGCCCAGCAATAACCGATCGTTTGGATGGCGGGGTTCGTAGATGCCATCCTCATCGACGATCACCGCGCCAACCAGACCGCAAAATTCGATCAGCGTGTGCCAGTCGCGTCCGTTGCGCGCCAGACGCGACACTTCGATTGCGAACACAACACCGACACGGCCTTCACAGATCGCTGACAGCAGCTTCTCGAAGCCCGGACGACTGACGCCCGAACCGAGCGGCCAAGGTCGTCATCGATAACTGTCACATCCGTTCAGCCAAGAGCACGGGCGCGCTCGGCAAGACCATATTGACGCCGCCGGCTCTCATGATTGTTGGCAAGCTGGTCGACGGTCGATTGGCGGATGTAGATAAAGGCGCCGCGCGCCAGGTGGTCAGACGTGATCTTCATCGCCGGCCTCCGTCGCTGCGGCTGCGCCGCGTGCTTCCGACAGCAGCGCACTCACCAGTGGCAACAGCTTCGTCCGCTCGGCCGGTGCTATCGGTGCCGGTGGGGTCTTGGCCACGAAGAGATCGAGTTGGCGGTGACAGGATTGACGATGCTTCATGCTTGTCTCCTCCTTCGCAACGGGAATCGTCGCGTAGCAAGCTTAGACAGGCATCGAGCTTCGGACGAAGTTCGCGCAGATTCGTCAGTGGCAGACGGGGACTCTCCGTCACCATCATCGCCTCCGCACGATCCTCCGTCATCCAGATCGGCAACTGCACCAGGGTACCGTCAGGCTGGCGGATGATCAGAGCGACCTCGTCACCGTGGCGATTGCGCCCGGCAACAATAACCGCTTCCCCGTAACGGGGATGAAATCGATAGCGGATAATCGCTTCACCCGACCGATAGCGGGCATTATGAAGTTGTTGCACCAATACCGGGAACGCTCATCAGCCGCCGGCCGACCTCTTCCTGGCGAACGAGATTAAGAACCTGCTTGGTCAGGAGGGCGAACTCTCCCAGCATCGTACCGAGGATCGTCAGCAGCGCTCGACCAGCGGCATGACTACTGGTCCGCACCGGCCAGTTCGTGCACACGACCGGCGAAGGCAGTTCGCGTTGGGGTGCCCAGTTTGATGCCAGCCTTCCGCAGAATTGCCCTGACCACGCTCTCGACAGTGCGCATTTCGTTCAGCACCGTGCGGCGGGCGACAAGCAGGAACGCCAGAGTCGGCACTGCCGGCTCTTCACATGCACCCGCCGATACCAGCCGGTGCGCATGATCTGCGCCAATGCGCGGGCATCGTTGCGATCAGTCTTGTTCGGTATTGTCTTCATCGCCGCATTGGCCTGCCGCGTCTCGATGCAAATCGCCGACAGGCCCTCGGCACGTAGCCCGTCATATAGCCACGCCGTCAGCGAATACGTTTCCAGACCCATCCGTTCCAGCGGCAGATCAACTTCCCGCAAGACGGCCGAATGCGCTTGTGGCTCGCTCGCCGGACGCGTTTCGTCGACCACGCAGATGAGCGGTCTCTTCCAAAGACACGTCAAGTCCGGCAAAATACTTCATGGCTGCTCCTTCCGATGTTTGTGGCGTTCCAAAGCGACCACATTCTAACATCCCGACAGGAGCAGGGCCATCTTTCGGCTCGGCCGAGACCCCAATCACCCCATCTGGTTGGAAGTCACGGATGAGCGGTTCTTCGTAGCAGGTTTCCGCCCATAGCGACGAGGATCGGGGCATCCAGCGAAGGTGCGTTCGACCACCCAGCGGCGCGGCAGGACCTGGAAACCCTTTTGGTCGTCGATCGGCGGATGATCTCGATGACGAAGTCGAGATAGGCGGTTTTGCCCATAAGCTTGAGCGATCGTAGGCCGCGTCGGCGAACAGATGCTTGACCCAGGGCCAGCGCTTGCGGATACCGTCGAGAATGGCCTGTGCGCCGGCGCTGTCGGAGATGTTGGCCGGCGTTAGGTTGACCATCAAAAGCCGCCCGTCGGTATCGCCCGCAATGTGGCGCTTGCGGTGCAGCCCATCGGAGGAATGGCCCGGGCTACGTCCTGGCATGGCGCCTGAGATAAGAGAGGGCCGGGTCTCGGACGGTAAAAATAAAACGAAGCGAGCGAAATATATCTATCGTCGTCGCAAGGCTATCGATCGCCAGAGAAATTCGGACTCCCAACTAGCCCAGCGGGCGGCTTAGCTTGGAAGCCTCGTTTGGTCCAGCCGCAGGGTTCGCTCCAAGGCTGGATATTTCAAACGATGCCAGCTTCTGCAGCCCGTATTTCAGCAGCCGACGCATTTTGGCGCAAACTCTCCGTGCCGAGGTGCTACCCATTTCAAGATGAAATCTCGTGGTGAGGTCATTCGTGGGAGAATGAGGGGGCTGCCTCTTTGAGATCGAATGCCCTCACTCGCGGTGTCAACAGAACTGATAGGTGCGGATTAACCGCGCCGGTGGCTCAAAAGGGAGGAACTGGACATGACGATTTCTCGACGCGACCTCATCAAGATGGGCTTGGCCGCCGGAACGGCTGTATCGATCCCATCGGTCCTGCGAGCACAGACCGCGCCAACCGACGCACATATTGTGCGGATGGTGAAGCAGCTCGACCTTAGCGTCTTTGACTCGTACTATTCGTCGGCTGGCAGCACCGTCGATCACGCCTTAGCCATTTACGACATGCTGTTCTCACTCGATTCCAGGCTTTTGCCGCAGCCACAAATGGTGGGGAAGTGGGGTGTTTCCGACGACAAGAAGACCTATACGTTTGAGCTCCGGGATGGCCTGGGCTGGCACGACGGCACCCCCGTCACCGCGGCGGACTGTGTCGCCTCGATCCGTCGCTGGGGCCAGACTTCCGGCGGACAACTGCTCATGGAGCGGGCAAGGGATATCTCAAAGAAGGACGACAAGACCTTCACGATCGCGCTAAGGGAGCCGCTTGGGTTGCTGATCGATCTGCTGGCGGAAATGGTGGCGTACCCGCTGTTCATCATGCGCGAGAAGGATGCGGATCGCCCGCCAACCGAGCAGGTGACCACGAATATCGGATCGGGGCCGTTCAAGTTTAACCAGGCTCTTGCCAAGCCGGGCGCGAGCTTCACCTACGATCGAAATGAAAAATACGTACCGCGTAGCGAGCAGCCCGACGGATTCGCTGGTAGCAAGATCGTTAAGGTCGACCGGGTCATCTGGGATAATATGCCTGATCAGCAGACTGCTTTCGCCGCCTTGCAGGCGGGTGAGGTCGATTTCCTTGAAGCCCCTCCTGCCGATTTTTATTCAGCAATCGAGAGCGATCCCAACCTTGAACTCCAGGTTCTGAGTGAGTCAGGCAGTGCATTTTTTATGCGCATGAACTGTCTGCAGAAGCCGTTCGACAACGTCAAGGCGCGTCAAGCGATGCTCCACCTGATCGACCAGGAAGCGTTCGGGCGTGTCATTTCCCCCGATCCAAAATACGGCCGCACCGTCACTTCGATATTTGGAAGCAGTACCCCTTATACTAATGACGAGAATACGGGATGGTACAAGAAGGGCGGCGATCCGGAAAGGGCCAAGCAACTCTTCCAGGAGGCCGGATATGCCGGCGAGAAGGTCGTCATTCTCCAACCCACGGACTGGGCAGAGGCCAGCAACGCAGCGCAGTTTCTGGCGGCCACGCTGCGCAAGATTGGGATCAATGCCGAGCTTGCGCCGAGCGACTGGGGCGGAGTTGTCGCGCGCCGGGCGAAAAAGGACCCTGTTGAAAGCGGTGGTTGGAGCATCTTCATCACGGCCTCTAATGATTATACCTTCGAGCCGGTCACCGCACCCTGGTTAACCGCAAATGGCGAGAAGAGCTATTTCGGTTGGCCGAAGAACGACGAATATGAAGCCCTTCGGGCCAAATGGGCGGATGTCGAAACGCTCGAAGAGCGTAGGGCGCTGGCCCGTAAGATGCAAAAAATATGGTGGGACTCCGTCGGTTTTGTTTTGTTGGGTCAATCTGTTACGCCAATCGCGCGCCGCAAGACACTCACCGGTCTCATCGGCACGCCGGTGCAACTCGTGATGTGGAATATGCAGAAGGGCTGAGCAGGAGCTACCTACATCCTTCGCAGGATGATCTCGGCCATCGCCGTCATGCCAATGGCCGGATTCTTCGTCTTCCTGCTTCTCAGGATGGCGCCCGGCGACCAGCGGCTATCGTCGCCGGCGATACGAGCGCGCCTGGGGCTGGTCATCCAATGCCCAACAGCGGCTCATAGAAAGTAGAGGCCAAAATGTCCAGAAATCCCATCTCCCGCGTCCGCGCCAAGGGCGACGCCTTCTCCATCGGTTTTGCCCTCGGGCAGGCCAGCGCCTCCAGCTTCCGCGAGCGAGTCCTGCCTACCGAGCGATATCGGGCCCTGGAGGCCCGCTGGCTCGGATCGAACTACCTGAAGACTTTGGAATCCGCCGCCCGCGCGGCCTATCCCCGCTTCGTGCGCGAGATCGAGGGGATCGCCGCGGGCGCCGGGCAGGACTTCCAAACGGTCTTCCTATGGAATTGCCGACCCGACCTACGGTTTCCGGAGGACGTCTCGCCGGCGACGCAAGCCGCCGCCGCGGGCTGCACCTCGCTCTTGATTCCGGCGGAAGGTGACGGTCCGGCGGTAATCGCCCATAACGAGGACGGCTCGGCGCAGTTCCAGTTTCTCGGCGCCTGTTTCTGGGTCGAGGTCGAGCCCGACGAGGGCCCGGCCTGGAGCAGCTTCATGACTCCCGGCATGTTGCCGGGGGAAACATTTGGCCTGAACGAGGCCGGACTCGTCCAGACGATCA
The DNA here is from genome assembly GCF_040537815.1 of Mesorhizobium shangrilense. Lineage (NCBI taxonomy): Bacteria > Pseudomonadati > Pseudomonadota > Alphaproteobacteria > Hyphomicrobiales > Phyllobacteriaceae > Mesorhizobium > Mesorhizobium shangrilense. The sequence continues at coordinate 7,562 of NZ_JBEWSZ010000022.1, read as the reverse complement.
ACGACATCACACCTCAGGATCTTCAGCCTGGCGTCACGCGGCAGATCATCTCCCGTGCGATCCTCGAGGCGAGAGGGCTGGACGAAGCGCTCGAAATCCTGAGGCGCAAGGATCGCGCCAGCGGCTTCCATCACAATCTCGGTGAGGCGAAGACGCGCCGGCTCGCCTCCGTCGAGGCGCCGGCCTCAGGCTGCGCTGTTCGGGAGGTCGCCTCGCCGCGAGCGCATGCCAACCACCTGCTATTCCGGGAATTCGACGGCCTCAAGCAGACGATCGACCCGTCTTCCCTCGTCCGGCAGGAGGGGGCGGACCGGATGATAGCAGAAGGCGCACTCGCGGGGGGCGCGGAGGCGGTGCTCTTCGATGAGACCACCCCGATCTATAAGAACGGGCGCGACGACGCCCAGACCCTCGCCACGAGCATCTTCGCGCTTTTTCCTGACCGCATAGAATGGCGCGTGCACGCGGTGCCGCACGAGCGCGACGCGCTAAACGGAACGATGCGCGTCGTCTAGCCCGCTGCAGCGATCGTCGGCGGGTCGGCGCTTTTGCTGCGAGGTCGCGGCGCGAACGTTTGCGACCGCACCACCGGATTTGCGAGATTAGGACGACGTCTTGGGTCTAGGATCGCCATCTAAACACGGACCTCAGGGAAACTGCATGAGCGGTGAAGCACCATTGCACGTCCACAGCAGCATGGGGTTCGGGATCGCGACCCCCGTGGCGTCAGCCACGGCCGCAGCAAACGCTATGAGGCAACAGGGCGGCAGCGTCTTCGACATGTATCTTGCCGCCCTTGCCTGCGCTTGGGTCGCAGATCCGGCCAACTGCAGCCCCTTTGGCCGCATGCAAGGCGTCTTTTCCGTGGCGGGCAAAGCCGGTTGCCTAAATGCCCCTACTGCGGTCCGGCGCGTACCGGAATCGGACGTACCCGTCCCTGGTAACATAGCCGCATGGTTCTTCATCAAACGTAGCGGCCGTTTGCGACTTCCAGTCCGCGCTTTGCTAGCGCCCGCCGCCGCGCTTGCCCAACAAGGCTTTGCGCCCACCATGGGCTTGACCGTTGCTCTCGAAAGCGAAGCCCCTGCATTGAGTGAACCCCTTAGGGCGATTTATCTGGAGGAAACCGGTGCACCTCGTGCACATGTACGAAATCCGGAACTCGCTGACCTATTTCGAATCTTGGCGGAATCTGAAAGCGAGGATGATTTCTGGCGTATCCTACGGGCGAGGGACCCTGGGCCCTGGAGCCCAGAAGAAACTCTCGACAACTCCGTTCGCCAGGCCGCTCCACTCACGCTCGACCTCGACCCCGACCCCGACGGGCGGCCCCAGCGCCTCCTCACGACTGGAGCTATCGAGACCTGGGGTACGTGGACCCTGCTCGGCGCGGCGGTGACCGTGGAATTGCGCCGGCGCCGCGCGCTGGTAGATTTTTCGCGGGCCATCGAGGCCTATGTCCTCTCCACTATTCTCCTGCTTGATCGGATACCTTTCTCAGTTGGGACCCTCGAACCCAAGGTTGGACGTCCTTCCGTTGACCTTGATATATCGTCGGAAGCCAGTGCAATCGTAGAACGGGTAATCCGGTTGCTGGATGCGCCCGTCGAAGTGCTGTGGAAAGAGCTAAAATCGACCTACTTCCCCGGACCGGCCAGTTGGACCGATGACGCCAACACGAATCATTTCGCCTTCGCTTCGGGCGACGACTTCCTATCGTTCACAACTTCGATCGGCCCCTGGTTCGGCTCGAAGCTGTGTTGGTGGGGCGCGGCGCTCGGCTACAGCTACGCAATGAAATCAAACTCGCTCTTCCAAGGCCAAACCCATGATGTCACTGAGATGTCGCCGCTCATTGTCGAAGTGGCCGGCGCGCCCACGCTCGCCATCGGTTCGGCCGGGAGCGAACGCATTCTGGGTTCGCTCACCTATCTGCTGTTCCTGAGGTTCGGCCTTGGCTTTTGCGACGACATGGCGAACTTGATGGCGAAGCCCCGCGTCTTTCCGAAAGACGGCAAGCTCCGCATGCACCCGGACTTTTGGCCCGATGCGCGCGCGCACCTTGAGGCTCGAGGCTTTGAGATAGCGCCAACGGGATACGAACCCTACACCCACGTGGGAATGGTGAATGCCGTGGAGCGTCTCGACAGCCGCCGGTATAAGAGCGGAGTTGACCCGTCGAGCACAGGCAGCGCCCTTTGATCGCGTAATGGTGCGGACGCTCAGGGTCGCACCGAAACGGATGCGGCGGACATCAAATCTGCTTGCGTGTGGCGATCGCTATGCCCGCATCGGGCCTCCACGGCGCCAATCATGCGGCGTTATAAGGCGCAGACGGCTATCAGAATATATCCTGCCAAGCACGTCGCCACCCGGCGCGGGGCAACCGTCCATCGCCGACAAGCGTGCCACTCCCGCCATCTTGCACCACACATGTGCACGCGCGCTGCAGGCGTCCCGGGTTATCAGCAGCGCCAGGCAAACAGCAGCTGGTTGGAAATCCCGTGACGCCGCGCCGTCGCCGAGGCCAGCCGCGGAGCCGAATGGCTCTCCTCGACGATCCGCAGCTTTTTCTCTTCCGACCATCAACGCCGGCGACCAGTGTCGACAATCTCGAGACGAGTGACGTGGCGACTATCGGTAAGGATATCCATACCAACAATCGGCTAGGCCCCCGGCAAGGCGTCTTTCACCGGATGTGTACAGTCGACCGTGGATTCAGTTTGGTCGAAGCGCTACGAGCGCCGAGGGTGGATGTGTCGGAAAGCGGCGTGCGCGCTCATGTCGAGGTAGGACCTGAGGCGATCGCCACTTTTCGCAGCCGCTGCCCGGAGGTAAGCGGCGCCGGCGGCAATCACCTCGGCGCGCAGTCCGAGCGATCGGACATGATGCGGATGGCCTTCCCGATGGTGCTGCCGATGATGCCTAGGGATGGCACATGCGTCGTGGTGCCTCATCATTGATGCCAAACTCCACAATGCGACAGCGCTATGCGCAACAGACGCGCGGAAAGTGAAACATTTCAAGCTGCGCTGGTTTCTGCAGCCGGTATTTCATAACTGGACGCATTTTGGCGCGAAGGCCCCTCCGCCAGCTATTACAGTTATAAAAATGTCGTCCTGCGGCAAGGTCATTTTGCGAGGTCTCTCGACGTTTTGAGATCGAATGCGTCACTCATGGTGTCAACAGCGCTAATAGGTGCGGATTAACCGCGCCACTAGCTCCAAAGCGGAGGAACCGGAACAAGATGCAAAGAATATGGTGGGGCTTCGTCGGCGACGTAAGGCTGGCTCAAACTGTCTCGCAAGTCTTGCACCGCAAGGCGCTCTCGGGCCTCATAGGCATGCCGCAGATCAGGCCGATGAACATGCAGAAGGATTGAGCGTAATGGTTGTCTACATCCTGCGCAGGATGGTCTCGACCATGGCCGTCATGGCGATGGTCGGGATCTTCGTTTTCCTGCTTCTCAGGCTGGCGCCCGGCGATCCCGCGGCCATCATCGCCGGTGACGCGGCCACGCCACAGATGATCGCCGGCATCCGCGAGCAGCTGGGACTAGATGATCCGCTGCCGGTTCAGTTCGTACATTGGGCTCTCAGCATCCTCAGCGGCGATTTCGGGATCTCGATCTTCGCCGGACGACCGGTTCTCGACCTCATCTCGCAGCGGCTTGAACCGACGGTCGCCCTTTCGGTCCTGACAATGATCGTTTCGGTGACGATTGGGGTCTCCTTCGGCATCCTTGCCGCGTGGCGAGCTGGCGGTCTCGTTGATCGCATCCTGACGGCATTCGCGACACTTGGTTTTTCTGTCCCAGTGTTTGTCGTCGGCTTCTTTCTCATATACTTGTGCGCTATCAGAACGCACTGGCTGCCCGTCCAAGGATACGTGCCGATCGACCATGACTTCGGGCTATGGCTTGTGCACCTGATCCTGCCGACCGTGACTTTAAGTATTCCCTACATTGCTTTCATCGCCCGGATCGCGCGTGCGAGCATGCTCGAGGTTCTGTCGGAAGACTATATGCGAACAGCCGCCGCCAAGGGCGCGTCGTCCTATGCCATGCTTTTCCATCATGCTTTGAAGAATGCAGGTGTCCCGATCCTGACGGTGATCGGCTTAAGTTTCGCGGGTCTAATTGGCGGTGTCGTCATCACGGAAACGGTGTTCAACATACCTGGTGTCGGTCGCTTGGTGGTCGATGCCATCAACAACCGCGACTATCCCATCATTCAAGGTGTGCTCATCCTGGTTTCGGGTCTGTACGTCCTGATCAATCTCGCGGTCGATCTTTCCTACACCCTGGTCGACCCCCGCATCCGGTACTGATTATGGCGCTCCTCTCCGCACCAGTTGAATACATCCCGACGGGCCGCCTGGGAATATCTGACCTTCCCCGTCTGGCAAGGCGGCATCCGCTCGTCCTTGTAGGCGGCGGCCTCTTGGCGCTGTTGATCGTATTAGCACTCGCGGCCCCGCTTTACGCGGGCGATCCATTGAACATCGATCCATTCAAACGCCTGCAACCGCCGTCAGCGGACATGTGGTTCGGAAGCGATAATCTGGGCCGTGATGTGTTTGCACGAACGGTGTTAGGCGCCCGGATCTCACTCATGGTCGGATTGACGTCGGCGGCGGTCGCGGCTCTGGGCGGTCTTCTTATCGGAGTTCTTGCCGGCTACAACCGCGGCTTCGATAATATCGTCATGCGGGTCATGGACGGCCTGATGTCGATCCCGACGTTTCTGTTGGCCATCGCCCTTATTTCTCTGACAGGGCCGGGACTCGGTATCCTCATCGTCGCCATCACGATCCCCCAACTGCCAAGCGTCACGCGGCTGGTTCGTTCGGTGGTTCTGGGTGTTCGGGAGCGTCCTTATGTCGAGGCCGCCCTCTGTGGCGGTGCGCGCCTGCCGAAAGTGCTGTGGCGCCATATCCTGCCGAGCACCATTCCGGCGCTTATGGTGCAGAGCGCCATCGTCTGCGCAGACGCAATTTTGACAGAGGCTGGGCTGAGCTTCCTGGGCGTAGGCGTGCCGCCCGAGATTCCGAGCTGGGGCAACATGATTTCAAGCTCTCGACTCTATCTCGCTATCGCCCCAATGACGATTTTCGCCCCGGGCATTTGCCTTGCCGTCACGGTCCTTGCCGTCAACCTGCTCGGGGACGGCCTGCGCGACCTGTTCGATCCCCGTGCGAAGCGTAGGCGCTGACATGCTAATGCGAGAATCCACAGTGGATGACCTGCTTCTCGACGTTCGAGACCTTGAGACGCACTTTTACGGCGAAGAAAGCGTCACCCGCGCCCTGGGCGGCATCAGCTTTCAGGTAAAGAGAGGCGAAACGCTCGGCGTCGTCGGCGAATCCGGATGTGGGAAGAGCGTCACCGCTCTCTCCATTCTTCGCCTGCTGCCGAAGCTGACCGCCAGGACTGTCGGCGGCGAGGTCCGCTTCCACGGACGCGACCTGCTTGAGCTGTCCGATCGGGATATGCGACAGATCCGCGGCGACCAGATCGCCATGATCTTCCAGGAGCCGATGACGAGCCTGAACCCGGTCTATTCGGTCGGCCGCCAGATCGCCGAGGCAGTGCAAATCCACACAAAAGCGTCCCGCTCGGTGGCCATGGCAAAGGCCGAAGAGATGCTCCGTCTGGTCCGCATTGCGGATCCCGAGCTTCGCGTCAACAACTATCCTTACGAAATGTCCGGGGGGATGCGCCAGCGCGCAATGATCGCCATGGCTCTCGCCTGTTCACCGGAACTATTGATTGCGGACGAGCCAACTACTGCGCTTGACGTTACTATCCAGGCGCAGATCCTGCGGCTTATCGTCGATCTGAAAGAGCGCACGGGAACGGCCGTCATGTTCATCACGCATGACCTGGGCGTTGTAGCCGAAACATGCCAACGCGTTGTTGTCATGTATGCTGGTCGAATCGTAGAGCAAGCGACCGCAATTGATCTCTTCGCGCGCCCCTCGCATCCCTACACCCAGGGCCTCATGCGATCGGTGCCTGATCCGCGGCGCGGTCGTCAGCATCGCCTTCCGGAAATCCCCGGGATCGTGCCAAGTCTGCGCGAACCCATTGTGGGCTGCAGCTTTGCGCCTCGCTGCCCGTTCGCGATCGATATTTGCCGCGAGAAGACACCTATCCTGCGTGATGTCAGGCCGGGCCACGCCGCGGCTTGCTGGCGCGCCGAAGAGGTAGTGGGCGCATGAGTGGTCCTTTGCTGAAAGTCGAGAATCTGACCAAGCATTATCCGCTCGGTACAGGATTCCTGAAGAAGACCATTCCGGTGATCCGCGCGGTGGAGGATGTGTCCTTCTCGGTCGAAGCCGGCGAGACGTTCTGCATCGTCGGCGAATCCGGCTGTGGCAAGTCCACCGTGGCGCGGCTTTTGATGCGGCTCGTGGCGCCAACGGCTGGCCGCGTCCTGATCGACGGAACCGACATTGCGGGTCTAAGGCAGCATGCGCTTCGCGCATGGCGCCGTCGGATGCAAATGGTCTTTCAGGATCCTTACTCGTCGCTGAACCCGCGTCTCACGACCGGACAGATCATTACTGAGCCTGTCGAGAACTTTGAGCGCCTCAGCCGGCGGCAGCGCCAGGCGCTTGCTGCAGATCTTCTCCGAAAGGTCGGAATGTCGCCCGAGATGATTCACAGGCTCCCGTCCGAGCTATCGGGCGGCCAGCGGCAGCGGCTCGGCATTGCACGGGCGCTGGCCCTTGAGCCCTCGCTAATCATCGCTGACGAAGCGGTGTCGGCCCTTGATGTGTCCGTGCAGGCACAGATCTTGAATCTGCTTATGGATCTTCAGCAGCAGATGGGCATCGCCTTCGTCTTCATCTCGCATGATCTCAGAGTCGTGGAGCATATCGCCCATCGCGTGGCGGTCATGTATTTGGGGCGGATCGTGGAGCTTGCGCCCTGCGAGGCGCTCTTCGCCAAGCCGGTCCACCCCTACACCGAGGCGCTGATCGCGGCAGCTCCGGTGCCGGATCCCACGCGGGTTCGGCTGGAGGTGCTCGTCGAGGGCGAGGTGCCAAGTCCGATCAATCCGCCAAGCGGGTGTGCGTTCCACCCGCGCTGCCCGCTGGCGGTCGAGCGGTGCCGCATCGAGGTGCCACCTTTGGTGCCGATGGCAGACGGGCGCGTCGTGGCCTGTCACGTGCGCGCTCCAGCTACAGAGATCCCTGGCTCGGCCGTGCGGTCCAATTCTTCGGCTCATGCCACTCTGCGCATGATCCGATCCTGACGCATGGTAACACTCACGTAACGAAAGTAAGGTGACAGTAGAACGCGCACTTGGAAAAAGTTGGAAATTATATGGAGAGAGAGTTTGTACGACAATGAAGGCCATCAGATCCAGCACGACGGTGGTTTTGATACGGTCGGTTCAATTGCCACAAACGTTGAAGACGGCTTCACAATGGCGGCAGTTGGCGATCTTCTCTTCGCGCGGCCCGTAACAAAAGGCTATCATCCAGGCTTGGCCGACGTCCTCAGGATCTTTCATAAGGCCGACGTCACTTTCGGCAACTTGGAAACCAACATC
>NZ_JBEWSZ010000021.1 GCF_040537815.1 Mesorhizobium shangrilense | reverse complement strand
GCGCCGCCTCGTGCGCGACTACGAGCAGCGCATCGACGTCTCTCAAGCCATGATCCTCGTCGCCATGGGCGGCAATCTCGTCCGAAGAAATGCTCATCCGTGAATTTCAAAACGGACTCTTAGAGCGAGGCTGGAATCCCTGCTGCGTGTTCGCGAGCGCGCGTGTCGGATGCGAACGACGGGAGAGGCATGGGCGCCCTCGTGGACAGACGACATGCAGTTCACGCGCGAAGTTGCAGACTACCTCTACCTCACGGTTCGAGGGTGCTGCGCCCGATCTGGAGGAAGGACAATCATCGCTAGGCGCGACAGAACGCGTGACACGCGCAAAACGCGCCGAATGAGCTCGTTGCCATAGGTCGGGATATCGACGTGCGCGCTCTAGCAAAGGGTGTAGACGTGACATCTTGAAACTAATTGACCTGCCTAATGCCCTGGCTGAGATGGATCCGGGCTCGATCTGCCCCGTGCAATAGCTTGCCAGTGCGTCCCAGGATCTGACTACATTTCAAACCGAACCGCTTTTTTGCCATCCACATTTCAGCAGCCGAGGCAGTTTGGCGCAAATCCCTCTCCGTCATGCATCATCCTTGCAAAGAGCATTGGAGGAGGGAATTCTGAAGTGAAGAATTGAAGTGCGATCCATGCCGCGCTTAAAAGGGTTCAATTGACCCTCATTGTCTTGTTCAGCCCATATGCTACGCGGCTAGAGAAGGACATCGAAACGGCTCGGCGGAAAGTGTAAAAAAGGGCTGCTGCAACAATGAGAAGCGTTGAAGCTTTCCGCGGAGATTTGCAGCGAGAGGCAACCGAGTGGCGCCGGCACCTCCATGAAAATCCCGAGCTTCAACGAAACTCACAGAAGCTTTACGCCGCAAATCGCTGACAATGGTTACGTTGACCACAAGGTCTGAGGTCACGCGCGGCTAGAAAAGCTAAAGCCGATTTACCCTCGGATCGCTGCACAGCACGCAACGGAGGGTCAACAGCCAATGGCAAGAACAGCGCTCATCCTGGTTGAAGGCCATCCAAGGGGTAATGGTCTGCTATACGTCAAAGCGGCCCAGCGTCTTGGTCTTCATCCAATTACCCTGTCGGCCGAACCAGCGGTACGACTATCTTGCGGCGGAAAGGATTGAAGCAATCCGTGTCGACACAGACAATCTCGATGCGCTGATCCACGAATGTTCCCAGCTGCGCGCGACCTATGACATTGCTGGCATTACCAGCCCTTGGCATCCGGTCCATGCGACAGTTGGCAAGCTCTGCCGATATTTCGATCTGCCGGGACCGAACCCCGCATCGATTGAACGGTGCTACGACAAATTCGCTCAACGTCAGCTCCTTGCGGCGATCTCATCACCGAGCACATCAAGCTTGTCATCGGCGATGAATGGAATTTGCGCAGAAGGCATTCGCACACTGCGGCCACGCGGATCCTGGTTCCTGATCGCGATGGCACCCTCGATTGGATCGGTGGCGACACTCGGGCGGCTGCTGTACCAGGCGTCGCCGAGGTATTCTATGTTGCACCCAAGACGCCGATCGTCAGGAAAGGCGATATCCGAGACTGCATCGGACATGTCATCGCCGCTTCACCCGGCTTTGCTGAGACCGAGGCGATACTTCAGCATGCCGTCGACCTGATTGATTGGTCGATCACACCATTTCCAACCTTAGCGAACAGGAAGACGATGTAGCTTTCGCCGGTTTGAGCTGAAGCCGTCACTCTAGGCCGCTTTTTTGAAGCCCCATTGCGCGTCCAGTATCGGATTGAGCTCTTTCGTTTGGGGAACCCTGCGATCTAGAGGGCATAAGCGCTGATGGCGCGGCGAGATAGCGCCTCCCATTCGGTGCAAGGCTTCGGACACTTGAGGGCTGTGCCGACCTTTTTGGGCAAAGAACCTTGCGTCTTCGCACCCTCCAACGGTTCGGCGGCCACAGCCACGATGTTTCGGTGAAAAGTTGCATTCGGACCTTTCGGTCCCGTTCCGGAGTCACTAAGGTGTGGATGCGGTGGTCTAACTGCCGCAATATCGCCAACAAGTTGGCGGTCGCCGGTCACGGCGCTCCCGGGGGGCTACGCGTCGAGTCGCAACCATCGGACTAGTGGAGTGAATTCGGCTGCCGTCTGGAGTCATGACGTGTTTCGCCGATGATAATTCCCCTAGACCCCAATCTCGAAGGACTCGCCGAAAAGCGCTTTTTCAGCGTGGCCCGGCAAATTTCTGATCGGCAGGAGGAGGGCAACTCCCGGCGGATCAGTGCGATTGTTGAGACCGAAGCCGCACGCGCGTCCTCTCTTCCGGAACTTAACGGCCAGACTGACAGATATGCGGCCTGCATCAGAGTGCTTGGCGATCTTGCACAGCTGCGATGGGCCCTTGTTGAGAGCGGCTACGGTTTGGAACTGCATTCGCCCAGACCGCAAGACGAGAGCGTCGTAACACCCGAGCAAGCTCGTGCGCGAAAGGATGCGATCCGCAAGGAACTTAGACCTCGGGTACAGCAACAATTTGAGGACAAAAGCGTCCGCGCATTTATCCGGCAAATGGAGCGCCCCTCAGTCTCCACCAAACATAGGTCAATCCGAACGCTCATTGCGGATGGAGCAGAGCTGCATTCCCGGCTCGAAGCCTCCCGGTCGCACCCAGCCGGTGGCCAGGCAAGATTCGACGCACTCAGCACGGCAGTCCGCCCGTATCTTCAGCTTGTCGAAGCCGGTGTCAGAGACGAGCAAACGGGAATCTTGCTTCAGGATATCTGGCGGTACTTTCGGTACACATGGTCGATCCCTCAAACTCCCATTCCCGGTCGCAAGCTTCTTTACGTTGTGCGGGACGCCGCACACCCTTCGCATGCCGTTATCGGCATCGCGGCCCTCAGCAATTGCGCCGTCCAAATGGTTCCACGGGATGCGCGCATCGGGTGGAGTACGCGTGGGCTAACGGTTGCTCTTACCGCTCTGTTCGCTCCGGCGAAGCGGCGGCGTGAGTTGGAGCGCACCGACCCCTTATTAGAGGTTCAGGGCCTCTATAATTGGCTGCGCCCCTCCCTGCCGACGAAGACAGATCCGAGGAACGAGAACAAAATTGCTATTTTGAAGTTGGTGCAAGAATGGCTCCTCAATGGAATTGACGAGGCTGTCGGCGAAATTGAGATAAGCGGTCTCATGACTGAAGAGGAAGTTAGGGCCCCGACTGACGCTGTCATCGACCGCCTGCGGCGCATGAGTCAGGAGTTTGCAGATCAGCGTCAGGTTGCCCTCTCGCAAGGCGACGACGATTCGTATGACCTGTCATTGCTCCACGATCCCTGGAGTGATGCGCCGGTCGGTGACGAAGTGCTGCAGCTTGAAGCAAAGCACACAACGAACAAACGTGTTCACGATTCTCGTCGCATGCTCGTGCGAAAGAAGCGTGCGTTCGAGCTTTCGCGTCTTCTTGATGCTCAGCGCGTGCTTCTGGCCTATCAGGGTTTGCTCTGCGATCCGGCCCGCGCGATCAGCGCACTTGAGAGCGAAGATATTCGGACGGCCGTGAATACCGCAATGAGCGCTGCGAAAAGCCGGCGAATTGGAACCAATATCCTCGAAATTACCACCTGCGGCGCCGTTGCCCCCTATAGCCACATGCTCGGCGGTAAGCTTGTGGCTTTAATGCTTCTGAGTCCCAAGATCGCCGCGGACTACAAGCAGCGCTACGGTTCCGAGCCAACCATCATACGTTCCCAACTTAAGAACGAGCCCGTTTCGCCGGACAGCACGCTGGTTTGGCTGGGCACAACCAGCCTTTTCTCCCATGGTAGCAGCCAATACGAAAGACTCCGATTGCCCGCGGGTGTCATATCCGACGAGCAGGCCGAGATTCGCTACAGTTATTTGGGCGCGACTTCTGGTTACGGTACGGTGCAATTTTCGGATGAGACGGTTCGCTCCGTCGAGGTCGTCATGCGGCAGCAGCGGGGATACAGGGATGTCAACGGTGTATTTGGCGAAGGGGCCAGCCCACGGCTTCGAAAGTTACGCTCGGGATTAGACGCACTTGGATTCAATTCTGGGTTAGTGCTGTTGCACCATCAGGAGCGCCGGATATATGGGGCTCCATTATTTCCCGGAGCAGGTTCCTATCTCTGTGGGCTTACTAAAACGGTGCCCAATTACGTTGAACACCCGGAGCGCTTCCTTGACGCAAGCGAAAAGATAGCCGATTTCTGGCGTCGGCGGTGGCTTGCCCAACGAATCGAGCATGACGCATCGTGGGAGGCTTTGGCCAGATCGGGTCCGTGGTTGCTCAGCTCACAATTGCCCATCCAGTCCGTCGATACCGGCTCTCTTCAATCGGAAGAAGTTCCGCCCAATGGAGGGACGCAGAGTCCGAGCGACGGCGACGAGCTTTCGCTCTGGCGCAAGTTGGCGCAAGCCGGTCCGAATGCAATTTCCGAAGGGCTAGGTGACGCTGATTTTGCGCGCCTTCATCTCAAGACAAAGCTTGAGGATCGACTTCTCGAAAGAGCACGCCAAGGATATTCAATCGTGCTTACCGGCAACGCTGGTGATGGCAAAACCCACCTTGCGCGGGCCATCCAGCAACGGTTGGGGACAGACGCGGCAAACTTTGACTTTGCTTTCGATGCAACCGCAATAATGACACGGGAGGACGGCGTCCGCCCAATCGTCGAGCGTTGGCGCCAAGCCCGTCACGCTGGCAAGGCTATGATTCTGGCCGTCAACCAATATCCGCTATACCGTTTGCGGCAAGAACTTCGCCGGGGTCTGCCCGACTTGTCTGTCGAGATCGAAAGGCAGTGGGGCGAACGCGTTGTCTACGGCCTAGAGCAGACCTCTATGAACTCTAGCGAGAAGTTGATCCTCGTCGATCTTTCGCTCCGCAACCCACTGTCGGTCGGCTTTGCCGGTCAAGCTCTGGACCGGATGCTGAACAGCCCCGCAATTCAGCGCTATGCCCAATCGGGCGTGGATTCGAATTTTTCATTCAACTATCGTCACTTATCAAACAAAGAAGTTCGCAGGCGCCTCTTGGCCCTGTTCAGTCGCGTGATATCAGCGGGCGGACGGGCGACAGTACGTGAGCTTTGGATATTATGTGCCAGGCTCTTATTCGGAAGCGCAGATGAACCCGAAACCGCCGGCGCCGAGCGCACATGGTATTCGGAAAGACTTTTCGAGCTCGATCCGCGCTTCCCCCTCACAGAATTGCTGAGACGTTTCGCCGACCCAGCCGGCGTGACCCATCCCCAGCTGGACAGGAAATTGGAGACGCCGAACGGCACGTATGCGGGTGATTGGCAGGTCGATGGAGAGCTTCCGGAGCCGATACCCGCACGGCTAGCCATGGCCGGATTGCGGGAACAGGGCCGTGACAAATACCGTAACCGCTTCGCGGCGATAAAGCGCAGATTCTATTTTGAACATGTCCAAGGGGGAGAGGAGAACGTCTTTTCGCTAGATGACAGCTCCCATGGTGCATTCCACCAGATCTTGAGCGATAGCGTCAGCGATGCCCTCCACCTTCAGAAGTTGATCGGCGCAATCAATCGATGCTATCTGCCCACTGAATTTGAAGGGATCCGCGAGAAGCTATTTCTGTGGGTCGGGCATAGGCTGGATGAGCAGCCAACCGCGAGCTATGTCGCCAATGAATCGATCCCTCGCAGCCGTCTTCGACTGAGACGCCCGAGCCCGCAGGCGGGACTATCGGATGTCTTTGACTATGCACCCGACCACCTGCTTCTCGGTGTTATGTCGCTAAACGGCGAGATGTCTGTCGAATTGTCGCTGCGGATCGATGCCGAGCTCTATGGGACACTGATGTCGATCGAGCAAGGCTTGCCTAGGCACCTCATAAATCCCGGCGAACTCAACAGGCTTGATTCCTTCATTGACCGTCTACGGGGAGCCGCGCCGGAGCAGAGTTTTGAGTTCCTCATTTACAACGCCGAGCACGTACTGCCTGCCGTCATACAGATGACGCCCGACTACGCGCGTTATGACGCAGTAAGACGGCTATAGACCGCGGACAGGGCATGCGATGAACAAACATACGGCACACCTGCAAGCCTTCGGCTATGAGCCCCTTCGTATGAAGCCGGCACATTTCGCTTCCGGCTTTTTCATAGCTTTGACGGGGAACGTTTTCGCAAATGAGCTTCTAAACCATGTAGCCGTCGTTAAGGCTAATAAAGGGCTTCTCGCTTCGTACCGGCCTGAAGCTGTGATGGAGACGTTAAAGACCAACGGACTGATTTCAACAACGATGCAGCAAGCGGCTGTCGAACTACTGCGAATTCAGGTCAATGGCATTGTCAATAACGATGACGCCATGTATCCGGCGTTCAAGCCTTATCGACCGAAAGGTAATGACTACACTTTCATTTCGCCTCGCGTTCTGACGATTGAAGATCGCACGGACGGGTATGCCGGATTTTTCACTGTTGCCGTGCTTGAAAAGACTGAAATTGGACGGTCGGTCCTAGAAGTTGGTCGTGTGCTTGCCGCCGAGCCGGCACGAACCCTAGAACATTTCATTGAGCCTTTGATCGGACAAGAGGTGGCGCGAGAAAAGGACCTCAAAACGCAGTACGAAGCGCGATTCGGGGAGCTGACGTCGGAAAGGCTCGATGCCATCGCCGCTTTAATGCACGCGGAAACAGCCGCGCTCGCGCGGATGTGCCAAAATGCAGCGAGGTATGGCCACTACAAAAGAGTGCGGTTCTATATCATCGGTCTCCTGGCATGGCTGATGAACTACATCGTTAAGACGGCTGCTGGAACTCAGGCTGCTGCGCCGCTCATGTTTTTTGACTTCTCTGGCTCAAAGGGCGAACGCACCCGCCTCCAGAGCAAAGCCTCCTACGCGCGACTTCGGGAGATCGTAGGCCAATCTTACCGGGAGTTCTCCGGGCTGGGGCGCTTCGCGCCCGATCCAATCGCAGGCCATCTGTTCAACAAGAGAAATAAACAGAACCAGGTTCTTGAGGACGATTTTGATTTTGCATTTCTGGAGACGCATTTTTCGGACCTCGCATTGAGGATGGGCTATGCGCAGCCCCGCGCGTCGCGCGTGAACGACAAGCATTTGGAGCTCCAGCCCGACACTCTGCGCGTTCTTATGCTTAGTGTACTGAATGAAGACCCTCATGACGCCTTGCCGTTCGATGATGTCTGCCGGCGCCTGACCGACGTATGGCGCGTCGTGATCGGGGGAAATGCCGACGATCTCCCGGCACTCAGAGAGCAGGGATACTTTGGCTTCGATGAGGAAGACCTGCGCGCCAATGCATCTGCGTTCGTTGATCGGTTGAAAAGTCTTAGCTTAGCGGTGGAGCCCTCCGATGGTCTCGTTCTCTGTTCGACCGAAGTCGGGAGCATACTTTGACCGCTGAACAATATATCGCGCAGGCGACCGCTCTCAGAGTTGCCACCGCAATCAATCGGGGCAGCCATCTCTTTTGCCAGGAATTGCCGCTGATGGACGTCGAGCGGTTCCTGCAACTCCTCGCAGGCATGAAGCTCAATCTCAAACTAGTGTCGCTCGCGCTGGTGGGATACCAGCTTACAGATGCCGACTTCCGCGCGCGCCTTAACAATCTTGGACTTGCGGTGGGCTACGCAACGACCGATTTGCATGTTGCAGCGGACTGGAGAAACAAACCGGTTGCGCATCCTTGCATCATAGCGCTGGCGGTTGGACGCCATCCAGGCGTGAGCACCTTGGCCCACTTCCCGCAGTCAACGGCCCGGGAACTGGCCGAGATCCTGATCGATTGGGCGCGGACATCGGATGCGGGCCTTATCGCCACGTCCCGGCAAAGGGATCTCCTCGACGCTCTATTGGAGGCCAGGGAGCTGGCCCCGCTTGTCTCACTGAGCGGCATTGCTGACTTTTTATCGGCATGGAAAGAAGCGCGTGCCGACAACGAACTCGATGCACCGAGACGTGCCCTTCCACGGCTTGGTCTTCTGCCCGATCGAAATCTCCTGAGTGCGGACCGCTCCGTTTCAGAAAGGATGTATAGCAATTTCGCTCTGACCAGGACTCTTTCCAGCATGGCTGGAAGCCGACTGGACGCGATCCGCCGGCGAGCCCGGAAAGATGCCGACACAGCGCGGCGAGATGAAGTCCTTATTATCCTCGCCCGCGTGGACGCCTTGCGCCGTACCGGAGACTCGGCATCTTACGGCGCGCTGGAGTTTGAGGATGCACAGAAACTCGTGAAGCCGGCTAAAGACGAGCCTCCGACCAATGAGCCGAGCACTCCGTCTCCCGATCAACCCCCAGAAGAGCCTGTTCCCGATGCTCCCGAGATAAGGGACGATACCGGGGTCGCCGCTGATGGTGGCTCCGCCCTGATTGACGGCGACGATAGTCGACTTGAAGAGATCGTCGCGGGAGTGGAAGCGGCGCTGGCGGACGCTCTGGATCAAGAGAGTGAAGAGGTAAAGGGAAGCTACGAAGTCGGTGGTGAAGAGCTTCCGTTTCAATTCCCTCTCGATCGCGGCTTCCTTACGTGGGTCCGCGCTTTCTGTAGCCCCGATTTTTGGGGTGGATACTACCGGACTGAAACCACGTCGTTTGAGGAGGCACTTGCGGACTATCGTCAGTGCGATCCGGCTCTGTTCCAGCCATGCACTTCAACGATCGCGCATGACGGAGAAACCTATGATCTTCGTTCGATTCTCCAGCCAATGCAGGTCGAACTGCAAAGAGCGGGTGCTTCCGCAGAAGATTTTTGCGGATTATGGGACCAAATCGTCGCCGCGAGGAACCTTGTTCTTTCTTCCTTGGACATTCTCGTTCAGCAACCAATGCTGGCGATTGCCGGAAAGGCAGAACTCGCCGGCGCAGTCGCCGAACTGGTTCGCGCCTGGGAGCGATTCTACGGCAAGCTCGCAGAGCACCACAACGCGATGCACGAAATTGATCACGCCTGGACCCGCACACTGTTCGAAGCGGTTGCGGTGCTTGATGTCGTCCAGATTGAAACGCGGGTCGATGCTGACACAAGTTCATGGAAGGCCGTGCTCCTCCCGACACATCCGCTCCATCTTTGGCGCTACGAAAGAATGGCGTCGCTTGCGCGCGGTTTGAAGCTTGAAGGAAGCGACCGGGAGGCCGTACTTGCTGAACTCGAAAGGCCCGAGCACTATCTTGGTGTTCTCTATCTAACGAGCTTTCCCGAGGGGCGCGGCGGAAGCCGCCCGCTACCGGTTGCCCGCAATTATCGCGGTCTCGCCGTTTTTGAAAACTTCAAAAACGCGTACAGTGGATTGGAAGGAGTAGAGGCTCTCCAGCGCTGCATCCGGCAATTCGCATTGATCTATGTGAATCACACCCAGCCCTTGCGCATCGCTTTGCTGAATCCGCCGGATGCCAGCCGTTTACTTGTCCGCTTGCTGGATGCCCTCCAGTTGCCGCGCGGGGCAAATACCACTCTGCTAATAGATGTCTACGCTACGCCCGATCATAAAAATCGCCTGCGGGATGCGCGGCGGCTTTCGATGACCGAGCGGGACCAGCTGGAAGAACATATCCGCAATGGGCGGTTGCGGCTGAGGGTTCATGATGAGTTGCTTCCGCTGGACGAGCGCTTAAAGCGGTTTCGTGATGCGCCTGTTCACATCGTGGCGGTCTTCGACGAGGCCACAACCGCGATGCGACGGACGCCGGGCGGGACGAATCTTTTACCGATGAGCCCGTTCGCGGTTCGTCGCCGTATCGAATTTCAGGGCATCAAGAAGAAAGTCGAGCTTCAGCCATCGGCAGAAGAGACCGTATTTCGATCGTTCTACGACATGGTCGCTAAGCTCGAAGGAGCGGCGAAGGGTGGAACACCCCAGGCCTCAGCCGACGCCGAGCGGATGCGGCACCATATCGAGGAAGTTCTACTCGACGAAAACCCCGGTGCGTTCTGGTTCTTTTTTGCAGATCGAGCACTGCCGTCTCCGGGCGGGATACGGGCGGCTCGCATACTTGAGCGCCAGGGACGGCACCGCCGTGCTGTTTGCTACGACGCCAGTTATGAAAGGCTGGCGCTTCTGCTGCGCGTGCCCTTAGATCAGTTCAATTTGCGTTTTCCACCCGAAGAATTGGAGGAGCTGCTTCAAGAAGGGGTGGCCCTCATCGGCGACGGTTTAGTCGACCTTTTGAAGCCGGACGGTCAACCGGACACAGCAAGGGTTCGCGGGTTGGCCGGAACACTGATCGCCGCGCGCGACTACAAGGATCGTCATCCGGACTCGCTGCTCGTTTCGGTCGATAGCGAACTGGCCCGGCTTTGGCTCCGTCTCTCCAGGCACGGCGAACGATGCGACCTCCTGGCGCTGCGAAATGACGGCGATGACCTCGTCGTCGAAGTCATCGAGGTGAAGACGTGCGGAACAGGCGCAGAAGTTGCTCGCGCAGAAATTGACAAAGCCCGCAGCCAACTTTCCGCGACCTTGGAAGCCGTTCGCTCCGGTCTTCAAGAAGATGAGGAGGTGCCGGAGCGG
Source organism: Mesorhizobium shangrilense (assembly GCF_040537815.1). NCBI lineage: Bacteria > Pseudomonadati > Pseudomonadota > Alphaproteobacteria > Hyphomicrobiales > Phyllobacteriaceae > Mesorhizobium > Mesorhizobium shangrilense. Next base: position 8,113 of record NZ_JBEWSZ010000021.1, on the reverse strand, counting down.
TCACCGCTCGCCGCACCCCGGCAAGAGATGCTCAAAGAAGTCTTCGTTCATGGTTGCCAATCGCTGACGGCGCTACCTGCCGATCGGGAGCGTTGGGCCGAATGGCTGAAAGCCCTGTTTGGCGAAGGCGCCGCGTCCGGGGCGTCGAGACTTCGTGGAATCGTGTATGCGATCGAGCTTGGGCATAACAGTCCGCCAGATGAGTCTGCTGTAGTTGATGAGCCGTTTACTGTTTTGGTGCGGCGTATCCGGGAAACCCGAATACAGGAGCTTATTTCATCGCGCCGAAGTCCCGGCCAAAGCGGCGGCGATTCGGGTTCTGACCGCGAACCGCCTGTGCCCCCCGCAAAGCCGATCAAGCCGTCCTTTGATAGTCCCCGACCGGTTCTCGGTGGCGTCCGGGCGGTAGTCGCGCCCACACGAAATGCTTCCGCGATTCCACCGGATGCTCCATTGGCAAAACCGGCCTTCGACGGGCTGACCAAATCGCAAGGCATCCGTTTTTGCGTCGGCGAGAGCTCCGGCATAGGGACACCGCAGAACTATTACTTTCATCCCAGCAATACGAAGCTAAACCAGCTTAACATCGGGATAGTGGGCGATTTGGGTACTGGCAAAACGCAGCTCACCAAGGCGCTAATTTATCAACTAACCCGCGCAGCGGAGCAGAACCGCGGACACGCCCCGAAGTTTCTGATCTTCGACTACAAGCGAGATTATACGAAGCCGGATTTCGTGGACGCGGTTGGCGCGCGGGTTGTGAAGCCGCACCATATTCCACTTAACCTGTTCGATCTTGGCGCGACCGGCGATCACACTATCGGCGCGCGGCTTGGGCGCGTAAAATTCCTGAACGACGTGTTGCAAAAGATTTACGGCGGCATAGGTCCACGCCAGCGTAATCATCTCAAAACTGCGGTGCTGCAAGCCTATGAAAGCGCTTCCGGCGGGACTCCAACCCTCCGGGATGTCTTGGTGGAGTATGAGGCAATCGTCGGTGACAAAATCGACGCGCCCTATAGCATCCTGTCGGATTTGGCTGATCTTGAGATCTTTGTTCCGAATGCAGCGGACGCGATTACCTTCCGCGAATTTTTCAACGGCGTCGTTGTGATCGACCTGGCGGCACTTGGAATTGGTGAAAAAGAGCGAAACATGCTTCTCGTGATGTTCCTCAATCTCTTTTACGAATACATGCAGGGGCTGGAGAAAAGACCTTACATTGGTGAAACACCACAGCTTCGCTTTATTGACTCGATGCTGCTCGTGGATGAGGCCGACAACATCATGAAATTTAATTTTGACGTTTTAAGACAGATCTTACTCCAAGGGCGTGAGTTCGGTGTCGGCGTCCTTCTGGCATCCCAATACCTATCTCACTTCAAAACAAGAGAAACCGACTATGCAGAACCCTTACTAACTTGGTTTTTGCACAAGGTTCCGAACGTGACTGTGCGCGAGTTGGATGCGATCGGTCTCAGCAACGTCGGACCGTCCATGATCGATCGGGTGAAATCGCTGGATGTGCACCAGTGTTTGTTCAAGACGCTCGATGTACCCGGGCGATTCATGAGAGGTACCCCGTTTTACGAGCTTCTCAACGATCCCCTAAGACGCAATTACGGTTAGGTATCGCGCCGAGGCGCGATACCTAAGTAGGGTGCGTTAGGAAGGGTTGGGCCGTTGTGGGGTTTCGAACGCCGTTAAAGTTCACCGACGCGGACGCCTAAGATTTGTAAGCGGGTATCATCTGGCGCTTCGGCGCCGCTGTTAGGCCTGCTGCAACGTTAGACCGCTGTTCGGGTAGCTCGGGCAGGGAACCGCCAAGGGCCACAGCGATTTGCGAATATGCATCGACGAGCTCCGGGTTTGTCTCCCTAACGCCGTCCGCGATCAAGTCCCGCTTCGTGAAGACAACATGCTTCCCTTCGAAGTCCGCGCCATTCTCAATAAGGTCTTTGAACAGTGGAAGCGATGATCCACCTCCGGTGGCCACCAAGTTAATGCGGGTTGCGTCGCCGGCGACAACGGAGGCCGATTCCGCAATCATCGCCACAATTGACTTGGTGAAATTCACGACAGGATCGTAGGCTAGGAAATCCTCGAGCCGTATCGTAACGATCTCGTCGGTAGGCAGCTCGATCAAAACGCTACCGGTCTTGAAGAGCTGTTCTTTATAAGCGCGCTTGCTGCGCCTAAGTGCGAGAGATGCCGCTCTATGCTCTTCGGTATTTGCAACCAGACCGGTTTTCTCAAGAACCATTTTCAATAGGATGTTGTCGAGGAGATTGCCGGCCATGTTTTTGGCGTCGGCCGCTCCGGTGATCTCGAACAGACCCATCCGATCGCGTTCCGGATTGTTCACGCAGATGAACCCGGCAACGTCGGTCGTTCCAGCGCCAACGTCGACTATCAGAAAGCTCTCGCGCGAGCTTTCCCGCGTAGCAAGCAACGCACCGGCGCCGGCGGCCGTCGCCTCTCTGACGGGCTGTTCGATAAGGATAAGCGGCAGCAATTGCTGGTTTACGGCTTTCAGGCTGTCAAGCAACACTCGCGCGTCGCCGACTGAGATATTTCCAACAAAGTCGGCGCTTGCGGACCGCGCAAGCACGATTGCTTCAGCCATAAGCAATCGCATCTCGTTTTCATTCTTTCCTTTCGATGCATCCTTCCAAGCAGGGTGAGTAAATCGCCGGCGGACATTCGCAGAAATTCCCTTCTCGGCCAGAGCTTGTTCGGTGATCGTCATGAGGTGGGCTAGGTACATGACTAAGATATCACGCTTGGAGAAGCGCTGATCAGAATCCTGAAGGACTTCCATTCGCGCGGCGCCCAATGTTGAGACATCGCTATGAAGCGTAATGAACTGTTTGATGGAGTCTATGAGACGGTCCGCCGATGAATGGGTGTCGTCCATCCGTTTGCGAGCCTGAGGACCGAAGTAGATCCGGCCCTCGTCGATGAAAAGCTCTGACTGCGAGGTCAGTCTCGAACCCGTGCTGCCATCGCCAATCGGGAGGTCCACCAGTTCCGGTCGACCATTACCGTGATCGACGCTCGCAAAGGCTTTCGAGAAAGAGGTACCGAAATCTACACAAAGCAACGCATTTCTCGGAATATCGTCCTCCGCTACTCTATCGATTCTAAGCTGCGCAGACGCCTTCGGGGCGGAGACTGCCGTCAACGAGGACGGTGGCCGCGACGCTGGAGCCAAGGTATCGCTATCGAGTAAAATGCGGAGGGCTTCAACTTCGCGGGTGGTCAGAAATGTCTTTTCCGTCGACGTGGAAGCGCGTTCCAACAAGTTATTGAGTAAGTCTTTGGCACGATCTTGGTCCAATGTTCCCCCTTCAGGCTTTTTCGACAATCGCCTTGAACAGCATATAAGATGGTCGACCACTAGGCGAACGTATTATCCCCGAAGCAGAAATACGAACTAGAGCCAAACGGGCTACCGGAGCAGTGGCTTCATGCACCGCAGGATCAAATTCGACTATCTCACCCCGTTGGCCGAAAACCTCAAGCCTGCGTCTGCCCGCCAACGCATTTGTCCATTGTTCGACCAAGTCAAAGCGGTCCGCGACCGACTTAAGTGTACCGGCGTAGCCAGGCTCAAAAGCCTCCACCGCATCCGCAATAACCCGAAGCATGGGTGAACCCGCTTCCTTCGCTTGGATCGCCAGAAGGAGCCGCCCGATCATTTCGTCCGTCTCTCTCTGGTTTAGCTCTTGGACCGCATCGTTTGACCTGACTTGTTCGAGTGTTTTGCCGGTCGCCAGCCAATGCGATATGTATGGCGGGAGGCTCGGATTGCTATTTGCAATATGCTCGCCAGCAAAATTCACCCGCTCTTGACCCAATGCGGTCACAAGCGACTGTCGGAGTTCCTTGTCCTGAACACCCTGCCTTGCGAGAATATGCATGCCACCGAATGCGAGTTGCGTTATTCGGTGCACCTTGTTTTCGACAGCATCTGGAGGTCTACCTGGGCGCCACCAGCCTCGAATCCTGCCGACTGCGCGATAAATATCTGGGTCGAAGAGGGTATCAAACCGGAGCCGAAGGATCTGGATGACAAGGTCTAGTACGGTACCGGCAGCTTCTTCGCGCAGTCTTGATGACTCCGCTCCCTTACCGCCTCCTGCCTGAAGGACGAGTTCCGAGAACGCCTGCCCAAATCCTGGGCCGGTTGGAACATCCGCTGTCAGCAGGGTCGAAGACAGGGCGTCGCAGATACGCATTAGTTTGCGATAGGCGGTATCTGCAGGGTCTTCAATTTCAGCCAACTGTTTTGCTAGTGCGTCGGCTGTTATCTGCAGCGCCACGGTCAGCGTTTCGGCACGACTTACAGCTAAGTTGGCCCAGACTTCCCTCGAAGCCTTCTCGACGACCTCTGCACGCGCAAGCTCGATCGCGGAGTACGTCGACACCCACGACGCATGAGATACTGACACGCCTTTAGCCAGATAATATCGATCGTCGGCGTTGCCCCAAGTTCCCGTCGGGGGAAGGGGCGTCCGAAGTCCGCGTGCTAGAAGACCCTGGACAGCTAGCGCGATTGGTTTCGAGACCTCCCCCGCCTTACCGAGCATGGCGACTGCCTCAAGTTGGTGCGCAGGTTCGCTTTCATCAGTGATGCTCAAGCCAAGGATGTCTAGGGCGTTCTCAATCTCCGGTTGGGCAAGGCGTTCCTTACGAAAACTGCGGGTATCGATGAGACCCTTTATTATGGCGAGCGCTTGTTCGAAGGAAGCCGATGGCCCTTCAGATTGGTTCATTCTCGATTCTGACATTGGAAACCTTGATTAGCAAAGCGCATAGGAGAGACTAGCGCGAGCGTGGTCGATCAGCCATCTCTTTGACAATTGACGGTAGCGCGATTCTTGCCAGCGTCGGTTACCACAAACCTTTTCAAAAAGTTACATAGAAGATTTAGGGCTGGCTGGTTCAGCAAGAGTGGTACCGTCGCGTATTTTGATAGTGGCCATGGTCAGGCAAGCCCGCCGGGCCAATGGCGACAGAATGAGAGGAGGGGGCACGTCGTTTGGAGATGAAGTTCCACGCGCCTCCCGAAGAGCGCGCCGTTTCGGGATTGAACGATAGGTTGAACTCGTCCTCCAGCGGAACTCGAAGCGCGCGGGAAAGGGCATTATCCCTGACTTTCGGCGCCGGATAACGCTTCGTCAGGTCGGCGGCAGCGCAGCTATGACTCCAGCGGAAATCTCGCGCATGCGTAGGGGACAAGTCACGCCCCGGAGACTAGAGCAGGGATGACCAAAGCCTCATTCGCCTCATCGAGGATCGAGAAACTGTAGCGGCCGTGCGCGTCGAGATCGACTGAGTAGCTCAGGCGGTCGAGTATGTGGTTGTCCTGGTCGAACGTGACGATCCTTGGCTTCAGCGCGGTGATGTGTGCTTCGTTGAGGTAGATTGAGTTGCAGACAATAATCGGGTCGTCGGGCTGGCAGGTGCGGGCGGCAGCACCATTGAGGATGCAGCATCGTGAGCCACGCTCGCCGAGAATGACATAGGTCGAAATCCGCGCACCGGAATTCTTGTTCCATATCTCCACGAACTCCATGGGCAGGATCCCGGCTGCCTCGCAGTGGTCGGGGTCTAGTGTTATCGAACCATGGTAATTGAGGTTTGCTTCGGTGACATGGATGCCGTGCAGCTTGCCGGCGACTATTTTTCGCATTGGTTCTGTTGTCCCTTTCCATTGTTCTTGGACCAGTCTTTGGTGGCCACTGTTCAGCTAAAATCCAACGACCAGCGCGCCGCCGCTGAGACCGGCACCCGCCGCCGCCAGCAGGATTTTCTCGCCCGGCCGAAACGGCTCCGTCCGATGGGCCAGCGACAGAGAGAGCGGGATGGTCGCGGCGGAAGAGTTGCCGTAGTCGGCAATCGTCTTCACGATTGCTTGATCTGCTATGCCGAGGTTCCTGCCGACCGCATCGAAAATACGGGCATTGGCCTGATGTGGCACGAACCGGCCGACATCCTGTGGTCGCACTCCGGCAGCGGCAAGCGCGCTTATCGAGCAATTGGTCATCATCTCGACAGCCTTGGCGAACACTTCGCGTCCGTCGGTCATCGTCATTCGGGTTTGCCCGAGATCCAGGCCACTTTGGAACGGGATGTTGCTTCCTCCCGCCGGAATCTGGATCAGCCCGTAGCGCGAGCCGTCGGAATCCACCGAAGCGCCGAGAATGCCCTGATGGGGGTCCTCGCAAGGACCAATCACCAGGGCGCCGGCGGCATCGGCGAAAAGGACTGAGCTTGCGCGCTCGGCCGGATTGATGCGACGGCTGAGGATGTTGGCCGCGATGACAAGGCTCGCTTTGCCGTGCAGGCGAGTGAACCCGTCGGCGAACATCAGCGCATAGATGAAGCCGGCGCAGGCGCCGGTCAGATCGACCGCGCCTGCGCGACCAAGGCCGAGCTTGTGCGCGACCAGGGGTGCACTGGGTGGCAGAAGGTGGTCGGGCGTCGAGGTGGCAAGCAACAGCAGCCCGATGTCGCCGCGGTCAATACCGGCATTCGCCAGCGCCATGTCGCCAGCCTCCGTGGCAAGACCAGACAGCGTATCTTCGTCAGTTGCCCAGAAGCGGGTGCGGATTCCGGTGCGCCGCTCGATCCAGCCTGGCTCGAGGCCGAGATTGCTCTCGATCTCGGCATTCGCCACCTTGCGCCCAGGCGCGTGATGGCCAAACCCGAGAATGCGCGACGACTTGCTCATGGTCTCGAGCCGAAGCGTTCGCCGGCCTCCTCCATGGCGTCATAGAGACCGTCCAGTTCCTCGCTGGTGATGCAATAGGGCGGCAGAAGATAGAGGACATTGCCGAGCGGACGCACCAGCAACCCACGCTCGAGGAAAAAGGCGCGCAGCTTTGGCCCGATCTCGGCCAGATAGCCAGCAGAGCCGGTGCGCAGGTCGAGAGCCGCGATCGTGCCGGTCGCCCGGCTGTCGGCGAAGTAGGGATTGTCGCCAAAGCGCCGAAGTCCGGCGGCCTGCTTTGCACTCAGGGCCGCGACCCGCTCGGCTACCGGCTCGTCGCGCCAGATCTCGACATTGGCGAATGCGGCCGCGCAGGCAATCGGATTGGCTGTGTAGGAACTCGAGTGGAAGAAGGTCTTCTTGCGGTCGTCGGAAAAATGGGCCCGGAAGATGGTGTCGGTGGCAAGCGTCGCCGCCAGCGGGATCGCGCCTCCGGTCAAGCCCTTCGAGGTGCACAGGATGTCCGGAGAGATGGATGCCTGCTCGCAGGCGAACATGGTTCCGGTGCGGCCCCAGCCGGTCATCACCTCGTCGGCGATCAGCAGCGTGCCCGAAGCTTCGGCGATCTTCTTCAGTTCGGTCAGAACCGAGGCCGGATACATTAGCATACCGCCGGCGCCAAGCACCAGCGGCTCGACGATCAGCGCGGCGGCGTGCCGGTCGCGGCTGACGGCCTCGAACCGATCCAGTGTTTCCTGCTCGCGCCCGGCGGCCGGGAAGGGGATGGTATCGACCTCGAACAGCAACGGCTCGTAGGCAGCGTTGAACACACCGCGGGCGCCGACGCTCATCGTGCCGATGGTGTCGCCATGATAGCTGTGCTCCATGACCACGATGCGCGAACGCGGCGCGCCGATGTTGCGGAAATAGCCGAGCGCCATCTTCAGCGCGACTTCGACTGAGGTCGAGCCGCTGTCGGAATAGAACACCCAGTCAAGGCCGGGCGGAGCGAGGTCGACAAGCGCCCTGGCTAGACGTTCGGCTGGCTCGTGCGTGAAGCCGGCGAAGATGATCTGGTCGAGAGCCGACGCGGTCGTCTCGATCGCCTTCATGATGCGGGGATGGCGGTGACCATGCGTGACGACCCACCAGGAGGAAATGGCATCCAGGACGCGAGAGCCGTCGGCCTTGTGGAGATAGGCGCCTTCCGTCAAGACGATTTCTGGAATCGCCGGCTCGAGCGCGTGCTGGGTGAAGGGGTGCCAAACCTGGGACTGCGACATCATTCGCCTCCGGCAATCAAAGCGAGGTCGAAGCCGGCAATCATCGCTTCCCTTAGTGCTTTGGGCGTCAGCGGATCGAGGCGCGGCAGCCTGCCGAGCTGCGGCACACCGC
>NZ_JBEWSZ010000020.1 GCF_040537815.1 Mesorhizobium shangrilense | reverse complement strand
CGGCATACTGGCTCCGGACGCTGGCGGGCGCACCAACGGTGCTGAAGCTGCCGACGGACCAGCCGCGTCCGGCGCAGCAGGACTACAGCGGCAGTTACGTCGAGTTCGCATTGCACGAGCCGCCGACCGCGCAGCTCAAGGCGCTGAGCCGGCGTCATGGGACGACGCTTTTCGCGACCCTGCTGGCGGGCTGGGCGCTGATGCTGGCGCGGTTGTCGGAACAGGACGAGCTGGTGATCGGCACGCCGAGCGCCAACCGCACGCGCTCCGAGAGCGAGGGGCTGATCGGCCTCTTCGTCAATACCGTGGCGATACGGATCGATCTGTCGGGCGATCCGACTCTGGAGGAATTGCTGGACCGGGTGAATGCCGCCGCGCTTGGGGCTCAGGCGAACCAGGATCTGCCGTTTGAGCAAGTGGTGGAACTCGTCAACCCGCCCCGCACCCGTGCTCACACCCGGATCTTCCAGGTTATACTTGCATGGCAAAACAAGGGCACGGAGCCGACGAAGCTCCCGGGGCTCGAACTTGAGTACGTCGGCGTTGACGACCGGGTCGCGCAATATGATCTTGCGCTTGACCTTGCTGAGGTCGGAGAGGCGATTCGTGGGAGGCTGATCTACGCGACATCACTGTTTAAGCGGAGCACGGTCGAGCGGTTTGCGAGCTATTGGCAGCAGGCGCTGAGCCGGCTAGCGGCTGACCTCGGGCAGCGGGTCTGGTCGGCGCCGCTTCCGTTGGCGGAGGAACGTCACCGTCTTGTTGTTCAGTCGAACCCGACGGAGGCGGCCTATGCGCAGAACCGCCGCATTCACGAGCTGGTTGAGACGCAGCCGGATCCGGAGGCGATCGCGGTCTGCGAGGACCTGGGCCTGAACTATCGCGAGCGGAACGCGGGGGCAACCTCGTCGGCGCCTCGCGTTTCCCTGCCTCAGTCATCGCGCGCCAACTCAGGCCCTGAGCCCCACACTGAGGTCATGAATTTCATCGAGGGGACGCGCGTCGTTACGGAGGGTGAGCCGCAAGCCAATAGCATCACGCGTTATCATGTCACAAAATTCTATCGCGAACAGATCACCAACAGTGGTCACTACGACCAGCTTAAGTACATTGTGGAGCCCTCAATCGACGAATTTGAGAGTCCCGGCAATCTGGATACGAGTGGCGAGCACGACAATACGGTTATGCCAGGACTTCAGCACAAATACGCTCAGACCGCTTTGATGCTGGTAACGGACCGTTGTGCTTCATATTGCCGTTATTGCTTTCGTAAACGCATCGTTGGCAGGGACTCCGATGAAATCACAGCTGATTTCGCCCAAATCGCGCAATATATTGGCGGCCATCCTGAGATTACGAACGTGCTGCTATCGGGAGGCGACCCGTTCATGCTCAGCACCGCTAAGCTCGACAAAATTCTCGATCATCTGCTGCCGATCCCACACTTGGATTCAATTCGATTCGGCACAAAAATGGTCGCCTACCAGCCTAAGCGCTTCGAGGATTCCGCTCTCCCGGCTTTGTTCCAACGAATCCACGGGGCTGGTAAGATCGCAGTGTTTGTCACACATTTCGATCACATCGGTGAAATCTCGATCGGTGCAGAGCGCGCCATTCGCTCCTTGCGCGCACTGGGCGTGCAGTTCCTCAATCAGTCCGTGCTTCTTGCGAAAGTCAACGACGATCCCGAGATATTGGCTGCGACCTTCGCCAAGTGTCACCAAATGGGTGTCCGCCCGTATTATCTCTTTCAGGGCAGGCCGGTGAAAGGCGCATCGCATTTTCAAGTTCCACTGCGCCGCGGACTAGAGATTGGGCATGGCATCAACCAACGTCTCAGCGGCATCCAAAAGACATTCAAATACATTATGTCCCATTACACAGGAAAGATCGAGATCCTCGACCTTGGAGCCGATAACCGCGTGTATATGCGATATCACCAAAGCAAGACTCCGGAAAAGATCGGAAAAATCTTTTCCCGGCGGTACCTCGAGGGCGCCTGCTGGTTGGACGATCTGCCCGAAGGATAAGATCGCGAGGCGCGGAATGCTGACTATGGGCCCAAAGTGAAGCACTTGCCGGCGACATAGAAATCGCTTTTTTCAGATCTACACGCTGGTTCCATTCATAACAACTTTCGACAACCTCGCTGAGGCTTCGCAAGTATCCGATGGTCAACACAAGATTTGTAGGCGGGCAGCTAGGTTGGGAACCCATACAATAGACTGGTTCTGTTTGATATTCTTGACCTTCAATGAGTCGCTGGAGGTCGGACAGATGTTGAAGAGCCTGTTTTGGTTGTCGGATGAGGCGTGGAGGCGATGGAACCGCATCTTCCTCGTGGCAAAACGGGAAAACCTCGGGTTGATGATCGAACGGTGATTTCGGGTATCCTGCATATTCTCAAGACTGGCTCCCGCTGGCGCGACGTGCCTGCAGCCTATGGTCCGCCAACCACAATCTACAATCGTTGCTGTCGTAGCCCTTGTCGAGGTTGACGAGACCGATTTCGGGCATCTGTTCGAGAAAGACTTCGCCCGCCTTGCAGTCGGGAACCTGGCCGCCGGTGACCATAAAGGCGATGGGCTTCAATATGCTTAGTCGCGCGAATAACCATACGCTCGACTGGGGCCTTGAAGGCATGCAGGAGACGAGCCGCGCGCTTGATGAGAATGGAACCATCCATGCAGGCGCAGGCGAAAACCTCGCACAAGCCGGCGCCGCTCGCTTCTCGGAAACCTCGCGCGGTGGCGTGGCGTTGGTGTCATTTTGCTGCAGTGTTCGAGCCTATGGCTCGTGCGTGCGACCCCGCCGGCGAGGCGCCAGGCAGACCAGGCCTCAACCCCCTCCGTTTGAGGAAAAGCATCGTGGTCCGGCGGGAAATGCTCGAAAGCTTGAGGCGGATACGCGAAGTGTTACCACAGCAGATCGTCTTCCAGGATCAGGCCGATGCTGGGACCGATAGGCATGTCGAACTGGACGATGGCACGGATGGCGGCGGCCTATCAGGGGCCTAGATGGCGAGTACGCCACTTGGTTGACGGTCCTTCACCGCCTCTAGTCCGACTCTGTGAGCAATCAGCAATTGGCCTGACCCGGGATCTTCAGGGCATTGCCGGGAGAACCCTCGCGAATCGCGAACGTCATTGTTCCATCATCCTTGATCCCGCCATCGTAGAACAAGCGATCCCGGACTGAATTGTCCCGGTTGAACGTCAGCACTCGCGGTTTGATCTCCGCGATCTGGTGCTCCTCAATATATGCGGCGGAGCAAACGATTACCTCATCTCCTACCTGGCATGTGCGAGCAGCGGCTCCGTTCAGCACACAGCAACGAGAACCCCTCCCACCGTAAATTACATACGTGCTGATTCGCGCGCCTGAAGCCTTATTCCAGATCTCAACGAATTCCAGCGGCAGAATACCCGCCTCGTCGCAATGATCTGGGTCCAGAGTTATTGAACCATGGTAGTTCAGATCCGCGTCGGTCACAGTGATACCATGAAGCTTAGCGGCAACGACTTTTCTCATCAACAGGTTTCCTTTTTCGGCTATGGTTCACTGTGCCGACGAGCGACTGCAGTGTCTCAGTCCCAGGGACGGGGATTGATTGATGTTCTGCGACAGGTCGAAGGCGGCTTTCAGAAGGGATCGGTAATCACGACGGAATAGCAGCCATTGTACGCCAGCAGGCGGAGTCGGTCATGCGCAGGTCGGCCCGTTCTGAGACGAAGGGATTGGTGGTCTATCGATGCCCTCTTCCCGTAGAAATGAGATCCGACGCAGACCTTATATGTTTTCCTTTCCTTCGATTGATTGCGATGTCAGCCACGACATGGATGCAAGTCGACACCTTCCGAAGCCTCGCAACCAACGAAGCAAACCTTGTGCCAATTTGGTTGAGCGAGCCAAAGAAAAACTATCTGGCTGCTTTTCAGCTATTAGCCTGAGACCAAAACTAGAGATTTGGCTCAAAAGCCTGTGTCGCGGACCCGACAAAGCGACAGTCACTTGAGACGCTGTAGATGGACTTCGGAGACTGGGAAGAAGTGGGGGTGTCAGGCGGCAAGCCTGGAGGCGATTTCGATCGGCACACCGTTACACCGACATCGGTTTTTAGAATCGCTCCAGTCAGCCATTGATCTGGTTTCCGATGGGCACCATCTGTTGACGTCCGCAAAAGTAGTATTCCCGAGCATCGGTCCGATCTAACTATCACTTTCGGTGGTGACGCAGGCGATGCGATCGCTTTAAAAGTGCGGAGACTTAATATGATTACCAGCAGAGTTCGCCATCTTATGGTGTTCGTCACAAGATTTTGTTGCACGTGAATATTGTGGTTCACAACGCTTTCTTTTTCCTCCAGTATTCTGATAATCCACCAACTAGATTTACTCATCTATGACAAAAGAAAAAGTTTTCTTCGTATGAGGAACCCGCGCTTTCAAACACAGGTCTTTCAGCGGATCAGCTGATGATGGTGCCTCCTTTAGGTGACGTCTACAATTCCATTTGTCGACCGTCGTCCACAGCATCTTTTCCGGCTCTCAATCAGCGCCATTGTAATGCTGGGGATCGCCAACAGGCAATCGAGCGTGCACTCGGCAAGTCCAAGGTCATTAGGACATGCCGGCGGCGTCGCCTTAGCGCATCGTGCCGAAACTATGAAGCATATCCTGCTGTTTTGAAGTCGTTTCGGCACTCGTCTGGCTCGAAGAGATTGCAATGCCGTGCAGGGCCATGAAGAGCGCGTCGAAGGTGCGTGCTGCAGCTTTGTGCAGATGCGCCTTGAGCTTCGAGACCGCCATTTCGATGGGGTTTAGGTCGGGCAAGTACTGCGGCAGGAAGAGCATCCATACGCCGCACGCTCGGATGGCGGCTTCAGCCCTGGCGGTCGTGCGGACGCTGAGGTTGTCGAGGATGACGACATCGCCGGGTTGCAGGGTCGGCGCCAACTGGGTCTCGACATAGACATTGAATGCGGCGCGGTGCATGGCGCCGGGGATTACTCAAGGCGCACTCAAGGCTTGGTGGCGTAAGCCTGCGATGAGGGTATCTGCGTCCCCCACTTCCCATAAGGCTCATTGGCCTTGGGCCGCCGACCGCACGGGCGCGGCCACGCAGGCGGTTCATTTTGGTGTTGAGGCTCGTCTGGTCCCGAAGACCAGCCTGCCTGGCCGGCGGGGCATACGCGGCTGACGCGTCTCGATCCAGGCACGGCGCTTTTCGGCCATGTCAGCACATGCGCACTCCTGCGCCGCCCCGCGGCACAGAACCGCGACAGCGACGCGGCATGAGCGGTTGTCCCTTGCGCCTGCAACAGCTGCTCCGCAAGCTCGGGCATTGTCATCTCCGGCGCCTTCGACCGCAGCCATAAGAAAATCCAGATGCTTTGACAGTGGGCCTTGCCGACCGGCCGGCCCATCTTGCACGCCTTCGGCTCCCCTTGTTCAGCCGCGCGCGCCGCCCACTGAACCGGCGCGGGATCGTTGGTTGAAGGGCATGGAGAAAAATCATCCTGCGCCAGCAGCGTGTGCTTGCGAAGGTGACGATTGCAGCACTACCGATCTGGGTTTCCCCGGGCCGGTCGCAGGGCTGTTCAGAACGCTTTAGGCCTAGCATTCTTGGCAGGCTGGTTGAACCGATCAATCGGCGCCCCTTCCAGACGTCCGACAAGGTAGTTGGCGTTCCAGCCGGCCTTCAGCCGCGCAGCGCCCTCGGCACTTAACTGCGAGAGTGCACGGGACAGAGCTGCAACGCGCCCAGCAGGATCCTCGTTGCGCGGCCTCTCTATGAAGAATTCCTCTCCCGGATGACGGAAGCCGCCCGCAACACCAAGGTCGGCCCACCGAAAGTCAATGAGGGGTAGGTCATCGTCGAGCGGATTAATGCTGCCTGGGTTGATTCAGAGGGGCGCGCACTCCATGCCGGACCAAAAAAACGCCCTGTCTGTTTCAGTTAGCCGAGTGAATTGCAATAAATGTTGCGCAAATTTATCGATCGTTAAAAGGTGATTATAAAATCTTCAAAATAGTCGGCATCGCACGGTGGACGACCTAGATCGAAGAATCCTTACAGAAGTGCAAAGGAGCAATCGGCTTTCCTTTGCCGAACTCGCGGAGCTCGTCGGTTCTTCGGCCGCCTCATGCATGCGCCGAGTGAACAAGTTGCGTGCGGAGGGCGTGATCGTCGCGGATATCTCGCTCGTGGATCCGAAGGCTCTTTGCAAATCGCTTGCCGTTGTCGTCACAGTAGAGCTTGACCCCGAACGTCTGGACCTTGTCGATGATTCAAGCGCGCGATGCGGGCAGCCAGGGATGTTATCCAATGCTATATGGTCACGGGCGACGCCGATTTCGTCTGATCGTGGCGGTCGAGGATGCGAAGCCTTCGACGTCTTCGTCAAGACGAAGCTCTATACTAACCCCAATGTCCGAAAATTTAAGAGCATGATCACGCTTGATCGTGTCAAGTTCGAGCCGCGGATTACGGTGTGGCTTTCGGCTGGTTACGCTGAAAGTCGTCACACCGGGCCGCTTTTTTGTATGTCTAACATCGGATAGAGTTTTTTTGCCTCGGGAACTGGGCGATTCGGAGGGCGCAGTTCCTGTTGCGTCAGGATGGTCATCACGGGAGAGACCGGCTTGCCAACCTTCTGATGGCACAGCCTTTTAGGCTTCCGGCTATCGACGAGCATCACGTGGATCGGCGAGCTATCAGCTGGGTCGCCCACTTGGCCCGTGTTTCGCATGTTTCGCGAATGAAGGACACGACACCCTCGTGATGATTCTCATTGGAGTTTGTTTGCGGTCTGCACCCAAGTTCAGACGTGGAACATTTACAGTCATCGATGCGGTGCCCGATCGTCTCGACACAAGCCCCAGCGGTTCCCCGACGAGGGCCGCCTCGTAGATTGGGTCATAGGATCCGGTCAGGCTCAGTCGCCGTTATGCAAGTGCCGAATGTCAAAGACGCAGTCGACATCGGATACCGTGGAATGCGGTTGAATGAGGCGTGAATTCCGCTTCCTCCCGCGGAAAATTGAGTCTTGCCCACTATTCCCAGGAAAGCGCCGGGCGCCGACACCAGCTATCGGTTTTGTCGAGTCCGTGACACGGTGGCGTTCGGCTTGCCGCCGATGGACTTTCATTTAAGCCTTTGAATTGTAGGCAGAACATTTTACTGGCGCTCCTTCTGCTCAGTTGGCACGACCCTTGAATCTTCCTTGTTGCGAGGCAGCAGGAGCTGCTGGCGGCGCGTGGTAGAAATCGCTCCGCGTATTTCCCAAGCAAATGGCCAGAGGAAGCATAATGGACGAGAGGATGTCTGCCCCGGCGAATGCCGAAGCTCAGGCGCGCGACGCGCAGCTTTGGGTGAATGCATCGCGCAATGCGCTCAACCGGCTGGTACGCTGCCTGTTCGCCGAGCGTCTTCTTGAAGTAGATGGGTTATTGTGGGCGTGCGATGGCCACCAAGCCTGGCTCCCCCTTTGGGTATCACGCCACACCTTGTATTTCACCGACTTGCGTCGTGCACCTGCCGGAATATTGCAAAATCGGGGTCCCATCGAAGTGCTGGACGAAACCGGCGCCCGGCACCGGATCGATGACGCCTCCGGTTTCATAAGGCAGGTTGCGCCCGCCCTGGCGATTTCACCTGCATCGGATGGACTGGAAAATCTTTTGCGCGACATCGATAACAGCGTGCACAACGACGTCCTGGCGCGTCGCCACCGACAGCACTGGAGCGCCACGATGCGAGGGAAAGTAGCTGAATCAGGCGCGCAAGGATTCCTCGCCTATCTTGCTAAGAGCTTGCCGCCGCACCTGGCTGCCATGACTCTCGATCAGTGGGGCGCGTTGGAAGGTCACCCTTTTTATCCCACATGGAAGGCCAAGCCCGGCCTGTCGCCTAAGGACGTAAGTGCGTTGTCGCCTGAATTCGGTGCTCGTGTGCCCCTGCGCGTCACAGGGCTGCGCAAAGGCTGGGTTTATGTGGAAAAAATGCCGCATGTTGGCAGCTATTCGGAGTGGTTCTCACAAAACTTTCCCGACCTCTGGCGCGATTGGGCCGAAGGTCTGAATCAACGTGGGAAGTCGCCTGAGGACTGGCTTCCTCTGCCTGTCCATAGCTGGCACCTTGAGAATTTCGTGCGCCGTGAATTTGCGTCCGAGATTGCTTCCGGTGTTTTCGACCCGGATGGCCCGGAGTTCCTGACGCTGCCGTCCATGTCCTTCCGCACGATGCTGCCGGACACACAGGAGCCGAGGCGCTTTATCAAGGTGCCGGTAGCGATCTGGATGACCAGCGTACAGCGTACCCTGCAGGACAAGTCGATTCACATGGGGCCGCGTCTCAGCACCCTGATTTCCAATATCCTGTCAAAAGAGAAGGATATTAACGAGAGGCTGGAAATCTTCACCGAAGAGCTGGGCGCAATCTTGCGTCACCCCGAGACGGGCGACGAGCATCCGGGCCGCTTTCTTTCGGTTGTCTATCGTAACGCCGACGCTCTAGCACGCAATGACGGACTTTTGCCCGTTACTGTGGCTGCACTGTTGACGGCAAGCCCGATCGATGGTCGTCCGCTCATTTGCGAATTGATCGCCAGGAACGGCGATGAAAGCGGCGCGACCGTATCCGCATTTTTCCACGCCTATGCACGCACCGTGATCCGGCCGACGCTCGGCATGTATCTGCTATACGGCATTGGCTTTGAGGCGCATCAGCAAAACAGCAGCATCCTGTTCGATGAAACCGGCCGCCCACGAAAACTGTTGATCCGTGATTTCGGCGATGGCCGCACGCTTGCGCCCCTGTTCAAGGAACGCGGGCACCGCCTGAAGCCCTTCAATCGCAAGGAAATCTTATCCACCATATCCAATGACGATATCAGTTTCGTGCGCTCATTCGTCATCGACGCCTGCTTCGTCTGCCATCTTCATGAGGTCGCACTGTGCCTCAACCAGCAGTATACGCTGACGGGCACGAACCTTTGGCGCATCCTTCGGGAAGAAGCCGAGGCAGCATTTGACGCGCTCAGGCCGCGCATGTTTTCAGACGCGTTCTGGCTGGAGGAACGCAAAGCTTTTCTTGAGAATCCCTGGCCTACCCGCTCGGTGCTCCGGATGCATCTGGAGCGCTATCGCGACCGTGGGGTCCAGCATGAGCTTCCCAATCCGCTGGCGGAGGCGGAATGACAAATGCCTGTGCCGCGCTTCGCGGCTTCGGACCTGTTTTTGTTTTGCCCTTCGACCTGCACTTCGTCTCCATGGGTGCCATGGAAATGATGGCCCATTGTTGAGCCCTTTCGACAGCTCACTGGCCGACTCGCTGTCAGCCGCGGCAGCCTCTCTCTTGTAGGTATCGCGGCCAAGCAACTGCGGCCTGTGTGCTGGATCGGCAGCAGCCGAGAGGCGATTTTCGTGGAATGTTACAGATGGGTTATAATTGGCATTGTGCGTAGGCTCGTCGGTCACTTCTACATCGATAATGGAGACGATACATGCTTCGATTGCGTGGCCGCCCGCAATACGAACGGCAACGCTGAGAGGCTTTAGTCCCTTCAGTTTTCCTTTTGAAATCGGTGCCTCAATAATTCGGACCGCAACGGGCAGGTTCAGCACTGTCGTCCTGATTTCACTTTGGTTTGCGTTCGTCCGCTCCAGCCTGCGCGCATGCAGGATCAACTCGGTGTAGCCGTTGGGCTGGTCACGGCCCTTGAATGCGAGGTCCCAGGAGCCCTGGAAGGCGATGGACTTGTCCAAATCCGGCGCCTTCGAGCGATAGTTCGGATCCCCTACATTCTGGCCGTCGACAACGCAGGCCATGCTTCATCGTTGCCATCACCTGGTTCTGCGTGACTACGCCTGATGCAGCCAGTTGGCGATGTGCTGCGAAAAGATGCGCAGCGTCGCCCGGTCTTCCATCAGACCGACGTCGTGGATGTCCGGCACCTTGGAGCAGCCGACGCCCTGGTCGATCCAGCGCACGACATAGCCGAGGATGCCCTGCGCGTTGTTGTCGAGCTCCTGCTGGATCTCTTCTGGCGACCAGTTCGAGCACACGGCTACGGGCGACGCCGACTTTGTGCTGATCGTGGCCGTTGAGGACGGCGAGGCCTTTGCCATCTTCGTCAAGACAAAAGCTCTATAGCAATCGAACGTCCGAAAATTCCGGAGCATGATTTCGCTTGATCGTGTCAAGTTCGAGCCGCGGGTGACGGTGTAGACCTGCGCGGGCTGCGCTGAAGTCATCACTCCGTGCCGCGTTTTGAAACCGCCATTGCGCGACCACCATCAGATTGAGCTTTTTCGACTGGAGAACCGTGCAATCTACGGGGCGCAATTGATCCTGCGTCGGGACGGTGTGAGTTGCCAGATCTTCGACGCGGCAAAGCAACCGTCTCGGTGGAAGGAAGAAGAAGTCCCAATGACACAGTTGTTACCCGCGATTCCAAGCGTCGATGAGCGTTACTTTGACCAACGGCGCTACCCGGACGGGGTCGCTTTTATGGATGGGCAATACCTGCCGATGTCCGAGGCCAAAATCTCCGTGCTCGATTGGGGGTTCCTGCACTCGGACGCCACTTACGACACGGTTCACGTCTGGAATGGCAGATTCTTCCGCCTGGATTTGCATCTTGACCGCTTCTTTGGGGGGGTGGAACGGCTGCGAATGAAACTTCCCTATGATCGGGAGAAAATAGAGTCGATCCTGACAAATTGTGTCGCTTTGTCGGGGCATAAGTCGGCGTACGTGGAGATGATCTGCACGCGCGGTTCATCGCCGACCTTCAGCCGCGATCCCCGCCAAGCGGAGAACCGGTTCATGGCGTTTGCTGTCCCTTTTGGCTCGGTCGCCAACAAGGAACAGCTGGAAAGAGGCTTGCACGTCGCGATCAGCGAAACCGTCCGCATCCCGCCCAAATCGATCGATCCCTCGATCAAGAACTATCATTGGCTCGATCTCGTGAAGGGCCTTTTCGACGCCTACGACAGGGGGGCGGAGACAGCGCTGATCGTTGATACACACGGGCACATTGCGGAGGGGCCCGGCTTCAATGTGTTCGTTGTAAAGGACGGATTTCTGGGGACTCCCGCCTTTGGGGTGTTGCCGGGCATCACGCGCCGGACTGTGTTCGACCTTTGCGCCGAGATTGGTTTGTCGGCTACGGCTGCTGATATTAGTCGTGCTAAGATCAAAGAGGCTGACGAGGTATTCATCACATCGACTGCCGGCGGCATTATGCCCGTGACCCGTATCGACGACACCGCGATCGCTAATGGGCTCGTCGGATCCGTCACTCGCCGGCTCATGGATCTCTACTGGCAAAAGCACGATGATCCTGCATGGTCGACTGCCGTCTTCTACCCGTGATCGGAAATGAGCCATGCGACAGCAATTCGGCGAGCGGCTTGGCGACGAGCTCGATGAGCTTTCGGCACGCAAACTTTCGAAAATCGAGCAGGCGCGCTTCGGCGGGCGCCGCATCGGATTTGGCGGACTGCCCGATACGTCTTCCGATGCGAGACCCGCTGTTCGGAAGACGAGCACGCGATCCGCGATGGTACGGCAACGTTCTGCGCCGCCGAGTTGGCACCATGCGCCGAGGACACTTACTTCAGGAGGCGACCGACCCGCCGAACTTCGGGGAGACGGTGATGCCGGTCTGCTCGGTGTCACAATCCCTGTTGGATTATGACGGCCTCGACGCTGGCGACGTTATCTCTGGCCTCGTGGCGCGCGAGGCTGAGCGAATCGACAGCGGTTACCACTCGATGGTGAGCGCATGCTTGTGTAGGGCGTACTCCATGCCATTCCTGCGGAGTTGCCGATGAAGAACGCTTTCAGTGCTTATTTGTCGGCGGAATTGGCTGGCTTGAAGTCTGCGGGGCTATACAAATCCGAGCGCGTCATCGCCTCGACGCAGTCGTCCAAGATCGAACTCGCGAATGGCAGCGAGGTCCTGAATTTCTGTGCGAACAATTATCTCGGCCTGGCGGACAATGAGGATTTGCGCGACGCAGCAAAGGCTGCGCTCGACCGCTGTGGATACGGCATGGCGTCGGTCCGCTTCATCTGCGGCACTCAGGAAGAGCACAAGCGGCTCGAAGGGACGATCTCACGCTTCCTCGGCATGGAGGACACGATCCTCTACTCATCCTGTTTTGACGCCAATGCCGGTCTGTTCGAGACGCTGTTCGGCGAGGAAGACGCCATCATTTCCGATGCCCTGAACCACGCTTCGATCATAACCGGCATTCGCCTCTCCAAGGCCAAGTGCTTCCGCTATGCCAACAACGACATGGTCGCGCTGAAAGAGGAACTGAAGAAGGCCGAAGGCAGCCGCTTCAAGCTGATCGCAACTGACGGCGTCTTTTCAATGGACGGCATGATCGCCGATCTCAAAGGCATATGTGACTTGGCGGAGAAATATGGCGGTATGGTCGTGGTGGACGACAGCCATGCGGTCGGCTTCGTCGGCAGGCATGGACGCGGCTCGGCGGAGCATTGCGGCGTCGAGGGCCGCATCGACATCATCACCGGCACGCTGGGCAAAGCGCTCGGCGGCGCCTCGGGCGGCTACACGTCGGGCAGGCGCGAGGTCATCGACTGGCTTCGCCAGCGCTCGCGGCCGTATCTATTCTCCAATACGCTGATGCCCGCCATTGCAGGGGCGTCGCTGAAGGTGTTCGATCTGATCGAACAAGGCGATGCGCTGCGCGAAAAGCTCTATGCCAACGCCGACCGCTTCCGCTCTAAAATGTCGAAGGCCGGCTTCACGCTGGCTGGCGCGAACCATCCAACTATTCCCGTCATGCTTGGTGATGCCACTTTGGCTCAAGCGATGGCGGAAGAGTTGCTCCAGCGGGGCATCTACGTCGTGGGCTTCTCCTTTCCCGTCGTGCCAAGGGGCCATGCGCGCATTCGCACGCAGATGTCTGCCGCCCATTCGGAGGCCGATATTGACCGCGCGGTGGAAGCTTTCATTGAGGTGGGCAGGGACATGAGAGTCGTCTGATGTTCCACATGACTGAGCGCGTTCGTCTATGCTCGCGAGGAAGTGATAATAGTCCTTGGTGTTGAGTCAGGGTCGATCTGGATAACCGATAGGGTGGGTTATTCTAGTCAATCTACTATCGAACTCTAGTGACACGTGGATGCCTGGCCTGAATGAGGCAGTGCTCGCCCACCTCCGTGCTCTAGGTGATCGCCCGCAGAACCCGCACCGTTTTTTCTGCCTGGAGAGTAAAATGCGCAAAATTGTTGTCATCGGCGCCGGGATAACGGGTGTATCGACTGCATATGCCCTTTTGGAGCGCGGCTATGATGTCACGGTATTAGATCGTCAGCGGTACGCTGCGATGGAAACGTCATTTGCCAATGGCGGGCAGCTCTCGGCAAGCAACGCTGAAGTTTGGAACCGCTGGTCGACGATTCTCAAGGGGATCAGGTGGATGGTTAGACACGATGCCCCACTTCTCATGAACCCTGCGCCCAATTGGCACAAGTACAGCTGGCTGGCGGAATTCGTGGCGAACATCCCCAATTACCGAGGAAACACGATAAAGACGACCAAGCTCGCGATCATGGCGCGGAAGCACATGTTTGAGATCGCCGAGAAAGAAGGGATCGATTTCGATCACGTTCGTCGCGGCATTCTTCACATATATAGAGAAAAGTCCGACTTCGATCATGCGCGATCAGTAAACGAGTTGTTAGTTCAAGGTGGACTGGATCGACGGCCCGTTACAGTGGAAGAGGTGAAATCAATCGAACCTACTCTCCATAGTACTCTATATGGTGGGTTCTACACGCCGTCGGATTCTACCGGCGACATCCACAAATACACAATCGGTCTGGCGCGGGCATGCGAAAAACGCGGCGCTCGCTTTTACTACGATGCAGACGTGAGGCGCATCAAACGTCAAGAAAGCTTTCGAGTTTCCTATGCAAGTGGTACTGAAGACCGACATTCCGGGCAGCATGAAATACGCGCAGACGCCATCGTCATCTGTGCGGGCTGTCGCAGTCGCGACTTTGCCGCGAGGTTGGGCGATCGGCTCAACATCTATCCGGTGAAAGGTTACTCGATCACGGTCGAGCTCGATGAGTCCGCGTCACAGGAAACCGCACCATGGGTCAGCCTGCTTGATGACCGAGCCAAGATCGTTACGAGCCGATTAGGTTTGTCTAGATTACGGGTCGCCGGAACCGCTGAGTTCAACGGTCCCAATCGCGACATTCGGGACGACCGTATTAAGCCTTTGGTGGATTGGACGCGGATGCATTTTCCGGAAGTAGATACCAAGTGCGTAGTGCCATGGGCGGGATTGAGGCCGATGACGCCCAATATGATGCCGCGGGTCGGCAAGGGCCGGGCACATGGTGTGTTCTACAATACGGGCCATGGTCATCTAGGTTGGACCTTGTCGGCTGCAACTGCCGAGATGCTTGCGGAGATCATTTCTGGTGACCTGCCGGCCGACGCACGCAGAGTTGCCTGACTGCAAAGAGAGAGTGCGACTAATAGCTCTAGACTATTTTCCGTCCATAAACGTCAACATGTTGATATTATTGCATGAATCGGAACTTTACGCAGGCAAGGCCCGGCGGTTTCAGATATACTTTGGTCTCATGCCACTGATTCCAAAGCACAATCTGCAACCACCGGAGCCGACAATGCGCCAAGAACGCACCGTCCAAGCCAGCATATTCGATCTTTTCGCCACGCACGAGATCGGCCGCGAACTGAAGACGATGTCGCAGTGGCTGGACGAGCACCACGATCTGCTTGGCTTGGTGGCGCGAGACTTGGTTCGGTTCGGTGTCAAGGCTACCGGACGGCAAGGCCTACCTGCCGAAGCGGTCTTATCTTGCGCGCTTCTCAAGCAATACCGCCAGTTGAGCTATCAGGAACTGGCATTCCATATCGAGGATTCAGCGTCATTTCGAGCCTTTGCGCGGTTGCCGTGGTCCTGGAGCCCACAGAAGTCGGTGCTGCAAAAAGACGATCAGCGCGATCCGGCCCGAGACCTGGGAGCAGATCAATCGGGTGCTGCTGTCGGGCGCGCAGCAGGCGAAGCTCGAAGACGGCGCGGTCGTGCGGCTGGACAGCACCGTGACCTCGGCACTCATGCACGAGCCGAGCGACAGCAGCCTGCTTTGGGATGCGGTACGGGTCATGGTGCGCCTGCTGAAGCGAGCCGATGCCTTGGCCGGCGGCGCCGCCCTGGGGGAATGGCGCGATCACCGCCGAGCGGCCAAAAAGCGCGCCCGCAAGATCCAGTTCACGCGCGGTCGACCCAATCGGGTCCAACTCTATCGCGAGTTGATCGCTATCACCCGCGCGACCTTGGCCTATCTGAAGCAGGCGACTGAGCGGCTGGCCGCGGCGAGCACGCCGCCCATCGCGCTGTGGCAGATCCAGGTTCGTCACTATCGGCCGCTGATCGAACGCATTGTCACACAGAGTGAGCGGCGGGTGTTGGCTGGCGAGTTGGTGCCGGCCAGCGACAAGCTGGTCAGCTTGTTCGAGCCCCATGCCGATATCATCGTCAAAGGCAGCCGCGATACCGAACGGCCACAAGATCAACCTGACCACCGGCAGGAGCGGCATGATCCTTGATCTGGTGATCAAGGCGGGCAATCCGCGCGACAGCGATCGATTGCTACCGATGCTGGAACGCCACATCGCCTTCTACGGTCACGCGCCCCGGCAGGCGGCGGACGACGGCGGCTTTGCCAGTCGCGACAATCTGGCTACAGCGAAGACCTTGGGCATCGACACATGGCATTCCAAAAGAAAGCCGGCCTCCGGATCGAGGACGTAGTCAGAAGCAATTGGGTCTATCGCAAGCTGCGTAACTTCCGTGCCGGCATCGAGGCCGACATCTCATGCCTCAAGCGCGCTTATGGGTTGGCGCGCTGCACCTGCCGCGGCCTTGACCACTTTAAGACCTACGTCTGGTCCTCGGTCGTGGCTTACAATCTCGTCGTCTTCACGCGCCTCAAGCCGACCTGATGCTGACCCATCGGATTTGCGTCGCACCGGCAACAGCCGGCTCGTGGGCGTGCGCGGGTTCGCGCCCACAAACACATTTCCGACGAGACCACCGTCCCACGTCCTGCCCATATCGCTCAACGCCCATCAACGGCCAACAAGCCATTGCAAATGCTCGCAAAAAGAAGCGTTGGCGAGTAGCGGAGACGCTTGCGCGCCTCCGCTCTCTCAGAACCGTGCGTGAACCTCTCAGCTCACACGGCTCCCATCAGGCAAACGTGCCGATCAGACCGAGTTGCCAGTGCACGAAGAGATCAGTGCGCTGCTTGGCGGTCCGTTGTAAGAACCGACTTGCCCGAGCCTTACCTCTGCCAAAGCGCTTGAACTTCCGCCTTGCCCACGCAAGCACCGTCTGATTGACGTAGCGAAGTATGGGCTGCAGCCCCGTTGGCGCGTACCGTCCATAATAGCTGATCCACCCCCTGAGGAGCGGATTGATCAGCCGGGCGATGTCGTTCAACGAGAGCTGCGTCTGTCGGCGGATGCGCAAGTCCCTGATCTTTTCCCGCATCGCTTTCAGCGCCGAGGAACTGACCGCTGGAGTGAAGCCGCAAAACAGTCGCCCGCTTTGCGTTCCCCATACCGCGCGCGGTCGGAAACAATATCCGAGGAAGTCGAACGTCACGTTCGGATGTTGCCCTCTGCGTTTGGAGTCTCTGCAGTAGACGATCTTGGTCTTCGTCGGGTGCAGTTCCAGTTGGCATTCCGCCAACCTCGCCTGAAGCGCAGCCTTGACGGCTTCTGCCTCCTGCTCGGTCCGGCAGTGCACCAGCCCGTCATCCGCATACCGACACCATGGGAGGTCGGGATGTGTCCGTTTCATCCACAGATCAAACGCATAGTGCAGAAAAAGATCTGAAAGAATCGGCGAAACTACGCCCCCTTGCGGAGTTCCGCAGTTCCGTTCAATCCTTTGTCCATCTTTTTCCATGGGCGCTGTCAGCCATCTCTCGATGTATAGCAATGCCCACTTGCTCTTTACGTACCTGCGAACTGCCGTGAGCAAAAGCTCGTGCGAGATGTTGTCAAACAGACCCTTGATATCAAACTCCAGAACCCAATCATATTTCCAGCACCGCTGACGCGTGATCCCCACGGCATCCAAGGCCGATTTGCCCGGTCTATAGCCATAAGAATCTGACAGGAAAATCTGATCGAGCTCCGGTTCGATGAGCTGCTTGACCACCATCTGCGCGATCCTGTCGCTCACGGTGGGCACACCCAAATCCGCTGGCCCCCACCACTCTTTTTCGGAATGGGGACGGCACGCACCGTGGCGGAAAATAGCTTCCCGAGCTCATCCTGTTCCAGATCCTGTAGAGATTCCTACCCAGGTTGGCTTCGAATGCCTCGATCGTCTGCCCGTCCACGCCGGCCGCACCACCACTGGATTTGACCGCTTTGTAGGCTTCGTACACCAGCCGCTTATCGATCATAAACGGCTTGTCTGTCTCATCTGTCGTTGTCATCCTGTTGCCAGTTGCTTCGAAAACACGACCACCTGATCAGACCCCTTCGCTCCAGCCTCCATTACAGGACCTTCGTCACTACTACGGGTCGATCCGCCCCAGCCTCCTGCATCGGTACTCTCGCCTCACGGTGGTGTGCCGCTTGTGCTTCTCCCTTGGCATCAGAAAGCTGGTTCCTGCAGTTCCGCGCAAAAGCCTGCATCCGGCTCATGCCCCCTATACGCCGTCCACTGTCCGCCCAGTCATCAGGCTCCCGAGGGACTTGTCCCGAGAGATCCACACGCCCTCGGTTTTAGTGGCATCAAAGAGTACTAACGACGCGTCATCGAAGGGTTTGCTTGCGCTCATCTTCCGGATGCCTACCTGCCCCGGATCATGTCCGCGGCTTTTGTCCCAACGCTAACCACCATGGCTCTTCTACCACAGCAGCTTGGGCTGGTTTGAGACCCGCTCCTGAAAGCCGATCCCGAGGGGCCTACCCTCATCTTTCACGCAGCTTCTCAGCATGTTGTCAGTTCACCATCGAACCTCCTTCTGCTTGCTGCAGCACACTGTGGACGGAAACTAGACTAAGAGCCCTCTCTGATTGCGTCGTTGAGGTCAAGCTGCTCCTGTTCTTTTTCCTGATCGTATCGTCCGCGGGTCACGCGCTTCTCTTCGCGGTCGGCGCCGAGCCGCCGCATGATGGGTTCAGGAGAGCAAGGCGTCTCAATCTGTTTCACGACCTTTGAAGGCTTTCGGCCCCCAAGGCTCCGGACTCCCACCGAGATCGCCTCGCCCATCGCCCCCACGGACGATCCGGCATCACCCTTGCGGGCGAATATGTGTTTCTTGCTCCTCCAGTTCTTGTCTCATTTCATGCCGTCGCTGCGAAGACCGGTTGTGTGCGCGTAGCGGAACTCGGTCGCGTCGGTCTACATACGATGCAGGATAACCGCAAGCTTGCGGGCGACAGCACCCGGGCTCGCGCCATACCGCGCCGCTTGGCCGCGTTCATACCTCCAGACTCTGAGGCTCGACCATTTCTTGCTGCGTACCAGTAGCGCATGGGCCGCCTCATAGAAGGCAGTGCGGGCGAGTTCGTCGCCGCATCGGCTGACCTTGCCCCGGATGTCGGTCTCGCCCGACAGGTAGCGCGCCCGGGTCAGGCAGAGATGCGTGCCCACATTTCTCGAACGCCTGAACCGGTACGGTCCGGCTGGTCGATCGTAGGCCGGAACGCGAGTGCGGTGATGGAGCCTGGTCCCGCGTCATAATGCCCATCTGGCTACGTTATTGCAAGTCAAGGGTCTTTTGCTCCAACCTTGGTGATGACGGACGCCTTGAGTGCCTGACGCACTCGATCAGACGCGAATCTTCGATATCCCGTCGTTTGATGACCCATGGTGCGCCTTTGCAATATTGCTCGGCAGGAATGATGCCGGCGGCAATCTGGCGAAGG
>NZ_JBEWSZ010000019.1 GCF_040537815.1 Mesorhizobium shangrilense | reverse complement strand
CGCGATGCAGTTCGAGCCGGCAATCGACCCGATGACGAATTGATCCGGATCCCAGTCGTGGGGAACATTATGATGAGGCAACGGACAATGTCGGTCGGGAGCATTCCACGGTGAGGCAATACGACCTCTCTTCCAGATTGTCGCGCTATATGCCGAAACGCTACGGCCCCCTACCCACCTGCTATTACCGGTTCGTGCGATGGCGCAAAGCCGGGGTCTGGGATCGGCTGCTGGCGGGGTTTCCAAGGCTTTCGACGGCGAGATCATCATGATCGATAGCTCCTGTGTCCGCGTTCACCAGCATGCGGCTACGGCAAAAAGGGGGGCCATGACGATGGTTGCATGGGACGTTCCCGCGGCGGCCTCACGACCAAGATCCACGCGCTCGTCGATGCCGAGGGGCGACCGGTCGATCTCGTCCTGACGGCCGGACAGGCGCATGACGGCAAGCCCGCCATCGCCATGCTCGGCTCTCTCCAACCCGATACGATCCTGCTTGCCGACCGCGCCTATGACAGCAACCGCCATTCGCGACCTGGCAGCGCAACGCGGGGCTTGGGCAAACATCCCGCCGAAGAAAACCCGAACCGGCAGTTTCCCCTTCAGCCAATGGGTCTACAAGCAGCGCAACCTGATCGAGAGATACTTCAACTAACTCAAACATTTCAGAGGCATAGCAACGCGTTACGACCGCGACCCGCTCAACTTCCTTGCCGCCGTCAAACTCGCTTCAGTCCGCATCTGGTTGAAAAGTTAAGAGTCTGCGGCCTATCTGCGGGGTGGAGGCCGCGTGAAGAGGTCGAGAATGGCTTGTCTAACAGCTGGCATGCTGCTTTGAGGCGGCGGGCTTGGAGAAAAGCGTAGGCGATCATGGTCATCAAGGCGTGTCGATGTAATCCAGTCCATGATCGGCCTTCGAAGTGGTCGAGGCCGAGTTCCTCCTTCAATTGCTGATGTGCCTGCTCACAGACCCACCTCGCCTTGATCGTGGCGGCGAGCATCTTGAGGCTGGCATCGGCCGGTAAGTTCGACACATAGTATTTTTGCTCGCCAGTCGACCGGCGTTCGCCGACGAGCCAGACCTCGTCACCTGGCATGCATTGCGCGCGATTGTCGAGCATCCGGTGCTTATGACCATCCGCAACGCGGACACGGCGAGCCGCAAACAAGCATGTCAGCCGACCTTTAGTGCCGCGCCGCCAGCTTATCTTGTGCCATCTCTCACCAGACAGCATCACCTCGGCAGAGACCGGCGGCTGATCAGGGATGTGGTATTTGCGGGGCTTCCGGCCTTCGCGACCGGGAAGATCAGATCAACATCGGCCCGATAGACGTTTTGGCGTCGCGATAGTCCTACAGCCCACAGCAGACCGCGCTCACTCAAAGCCTGACGAAAAGAGCTGCTCGACCCGTAGCCCGCGTCGGCAAGCACGCAGCCGAAACGCGCGCCGGAGGCGATGACACGATCGATCTCTTCGATGGCGATCTCCGGCTTTGTCAGAGCGACCTGTCGATCCTTCGGGACGCGCGCCCGCATCATCCGCTCGGGATCATTCGTCCAGGTGTCGGGCAGGAAGAGCCGAAGGCCCACCATCACCGGCACTTCGCGCGAGGCCAGGGTCACCGACACCAGTGACTGGCAGTTGGACGTCTTGCCAAGCGACGAAGCGTATTGAGGCGCGACACCAACCGAATGTTGCCCCTTCTTCGGTAACGCTGTGTCGTCGATGACGAGAAAACCCGCATCATCGCCGACCAGGCGATCTGCCTCCTTCAGCAGGGCGGCCTCGAGCGGAGTGCTGTCCCAAACCCCTGCCGCGACAAAATGATGAAGCTGATCGTAGCCGACATCGCCCGCTCGCGCGGCCATCGGCTGTACGCTCTTACGGTCGCCCGGCCCGATCAGGCCGGCAATGTACAGCGGACACATCCGGCGCCGAGCTGGAAAGACCTGCCAAAAACGGTTGAAGCCAGTGCTCGAGATCGCCTTGCCAGTCCACATCCATTGATCGGCCCTCCACAAGCCGACCTCCTATGAATCACGCAAACTCTCCATTAGGAATTCCAAAAACTCGCCCGCCGCTAAAAGCCTGCCAAAGTAGTGCTAGCTTGCGAAGTTTTGTCGCACGATAGATAGGGTGAAGAACGGACGTAGTATGGATCGTGAGAAGCGAGCAGAGGCCGACATCCCCTGCTCGCCTTTCAGCGTCGGTCAACCAAAGTGAAGGTCTCAGAAGCCTTCAAAGCGTAGGAGATACTAACTTCACACTAGGTGGAGGTCTCGCGACACAAAATTGAGGCACTCTGCACCGTTGTCTGTAATCAGCCACATATCCTCGATATTGAATTCACCTACACTTGGCGGGTAGTAAGGAAGTTCGAGGCAGACCACCATGCCGGGCTCAAGAAAAGTGTCGTTCATCCCAATAAATGGCCGTTCCTCGACCAGGTTGTCGATTCCAATAGAATGACCAAAATGCCCACGCGTGTAATTGGGCAAACCGTTCGCCCGGACTGTTTCCTCTGCGACTTGGTGGACCACTCGCATCGTGTTGCCGGGCTTCAGCTCCAGGGCCGCAGCGTCATACGCTCGATTCAAAGCATCGTAGACCATCAACGCCTCTTTTAAGGGATCACCAAAGATGGCGACGCGCGCGCAATCGCTATAGTACCCACTCAGTCGGACCCCGGCGTCCACCTTGATGACATCGCCGTTCTTTACTCGGTTCGTGTCACCAATGCCTATGGCGTTGAAGGCCCAACTTCCCTGGTATTCGCCAATGGAGGGATTAGCTCTGAACGTCTCGATCGCACCCAGCTCGCACTCGACGCGCATTTCTTCAAGCGAATATCCCTCTTTGATACCGCCAAAAGACCGTGCGAGCATATTGTCGAAGACGATGGCTGCATTACGCAAGCGCCTGATTTCTTCGGGATGTTTGATGGCCCGCAGTCGATAAATGGCATCGGCCCAATCCACAAACTTGGCCCGACTGCATGCGTTGACCAAATGGCTCTGGGTTTCGACCTGCATGAAGTCCAGATCGGTGCCAATTCGTCCGCCAGCACACTTCCATTCGTTGAGAACGCTGGCGACGATGTCAGCGATTTCGGCATGCCTGTATTGCTCTGGGCGCACCGGGCGTAAAGTGGGTTGTGCCTCGTTCGGCCGAGACGCAACGACATCAAGGTCTCGCGCTTCGATCCACATGGAGTATGGGCGGATATCTCGAATGTCGGTCGCCCGTCCGGCGGCACCGGACAGGAAATCACTGACAATCATGACGGGCTCCAGGCCAGGATCGGCCGGAATTAGAACCATGTCGGTGCCCGTCATGCGCCAACTTAGATCAAGAAAACTGCTATGAAATCCGGAGGTGTAAAAAAAGTTGGCTGGTGTGATCGCTAAGTAGGCCGATAAGCCGTCCTTTTGCAGTTCAGCTTGGATTTTCCGGCGTACTTCGGTATGCATGCCTACCATCTATCTTCTTCCAACTTGCACAATGCAAAGGATTTCATAGGCTGTCTCTAGGCGTTAAACCACCAGCGTTCGTGGCATTTATGTCCGTCATGAGGCCAGTTCCAAGCCACAACATCAGGAATGTGTAGCTTGGTCGTCACCCCATCCACATAGTTGTTGAACAGTGGCACAATTGCGCCACCATCGTCGCTCAGAATGGCCTGCATCTCGTAGTACATCTGTCTGCGTTTATTGTCGTCGAACTCGGACCTCGCCTTGACGAGCAGCTCAGAAAACCGCGGATTTTCCCAAAAAGTCTCGTTCCAGTTGCCACCAGGTGCATAAGCTGTCACGAACGCCCAGTCTTCGGTCGGGCGCCCGCCCCAGTAGGAAAACGACCATGGTTTCTTCATCCAGATGTTCGACCAATAGCCGTCGTTGGGCTCACGGACGACATTGATATTAATCCCGCACTGCTTAGCATGCTGTTGGTAGAGCACTGCCGCGTCAACAGCGCCGGCAAACGCCGCGTCAGAGACATAGAGATCGACGGAAAGATCCGAGGCTCCAGCCTTCTTCAGGTGGAATTTGGCCTTGTCCGGGTCGTACTTTTTCTGCGGCAGGTCACCGTTATGGTACCGATTCATTGAGCTGATCGGATGATCGTTGCCGACCTCACCATGACCCAACAAAATGGTTTCTAGCAGCTTTTCGCGGTCAAGGGAGTATTTGAGGGCGAGCCGGACATCAACGTTGTTGAATGGCGCCTTGCGCACATCCATTGGCATGGTGTTGTGCCCTGTGCCTTTTGTCTCGAAGATCGCGAGATTAGGTACCCGCGCCAGCAAATGTGCGGTCTTAAGGTCAATGCGGTCGATCAGATCGAAGCTGCCAGATCGTAGGGCAGTTTGACGAGCAGTCGCGTCGGGTACTGACAAGACCGACACACCATCGAAGAATGCCGCATTTTCTTTGTAAAAGTTAGGCTGTCGTGAGAACTCCGCTCGAACACCCGGGTCGAAGGTTTCAATCTTGTAAGCACCAGTTCCAACACCTGACTTCCAATCGGCGGTACCATCAGCGTTGGCGGGCATGATCGCGAAGTGGAAGTCGCTCACAATGTACGGAAAATCGACGTTGCCGCCACTCAAGGTGAAGATTACAGCGTCGCTGCCATCCGTCTTAATGTTCACCCCGTCCATTAGCGCCTTAGCGGCTGAAGTCGATTTTTCACCCATGTGATGCCGGAAAGACGCGACTACATCATTGGAATCCAATGTTTTGCCGTTGTGAAACTGGACGCCCTTCCGGAGCTTGAATCTCCAAGTCTTGGCGTCTGAGCTAGGCTCGACGGCCTCGGCAAGATCCCCAATCACCTTTCCGTCAGACGCAATCTCGGTCAGATGTCCGCGATAACAATAGCCGGTGAAGATCGTGAAATCGTTATCGAAAAGCCCAGGGTCGAGGGTATCAGTCGTGCTGCCATGGCCAAGGCCGACACGTAGCGTGCCGCCTTTGTTCGGCGCGGCTCTGGCCTTAAGCGAGGGGAATGATGAAAGAGCGACCGCCCCCACGCCGACCATTGCACCTTTGATCATTTGTCTGCGCGTGGTCCCACGAAATAAGCCATTTTCCTGCTGGGCCATTGGTATCTCCTTTTTTCGAGTGTCGACTTCTGCGCCGCACTACGATCCCCATTATGATTGCAGCCACTGTGCGAAGCCGCCGACCCGAGGGCAATCCAATTGGATTCAAACGCAACCGAAAAAAATGTGACTGCCGGCCAGGCCCCGTAAACCGACCGTACCACAGTAGAGCCGCGCTGCCCGAGGGCCTTGGAAGAGCTTGAAGCCGGCTAAAGCCTGGCGGATTGGATTTCAATTGCAGGACCGCTCAGGTGCATAAACAATGAGGAACCGACTGTCGTTTCACAGGCCTATGCGACTTGCTGCGCGGTCGGTAGATTAAGGCACTGAACTTCCTCAAATCGATCGTGGCAAGGGGCGAACTCGACGCCGCCAAAGCGGCGTGAGATGGAACCGTGCCGGACGTCGACGATACCGTCATCCGCTATACAAACTATGTGGATGCGTTGTCCGCAGAAGCCGGTGACAAGAAAATCAGGTCAAACCGGGAGACGGCTACCTGTGCGGAACGCGGTGTGACTCACAGGTGACTAGAGGAGTATCATAGGGCGATGACCGCAATTACAAAAGTTATCGGCCAACGGGTCGCTTTGGGCGCGCTGACCCTGTGGATAGTTTCCTTGCTGATCTTCGCCGGAATTCAGTTTCTTCCTGGCGACGCCGCAACGGAGATACTCGGGCAGTCGGCGACACCAGAGACCGTGGCGGCGTTTCGCAGAAGCCTAGGGCTCGATTTGCCCCTCTATCAGCGCTATTTTGAATGGCTTTGGGGGATCCTGCACGGCAATTTTGGAGCTGCACTCTCCAGCGGCAGAGACATATCCGAATTAATTCGCCCGCGGCTGTTCAACACCCTCTTCCTAGCCGCGGGCGCTGCAGCCATATCAGTACCCATCGCCCTGTGTGGGGGAATTGTGGCGGCTCTCTACAGGAACACGATCATTGACCGAGCGATCAACGTCATCACTCTTACATGGATATCGTTCCCAGAATTTTTCGTCGCTTACATCCTTATCCTAATTCTCGCAGTTCATGCCGGCGTCCTCCCAAGTCTTTCTGACGTCAGTCCAGGTATCAGTTTCATAGGCCGCCTGTCCGCCCTTGCACTTCCGGCGCTTACGTTAGCGCTGGTGGTAATGGCCCATATGATGAGAATGACACGAACTTCGATCGTCACTCTGCTTGGAAATCAATATATCGAGACAGCACGGTTGAAAGGGCTGCCGGAATGGCGAATTCTGGTCAGGCATGCCTTGCCTAACGCGTTGGCACCTATCGCCAACGTCGTTGTTCTTAATCTGGCGTACCTCATTACAGGTGTCGTGGTGGTAGAGGTCGTATTTGTTTATCCGGGACTGGGACAGCTTATCGTGGACTCTGTCCAAAAGAGAGACATTCCTGTTGTACAAGCTTGCAGCCTCATATTTGCATCAACTTATGTCCTTTTGAACTTGACGGCTGATGTGGTGTCAATCGTCGTGAATCCGCGGCTAATGCATCCGAAATGACCTCGATTTCTCGGGAAAGCGGTAAGAAATAGCAATGACCATTCTCCATCCGCACGGTTCGCTAAGATCAGGAGCCAGAAGGCTGGCGTCGATGCCGCTGACCGCGAAAATCGGAATTACAATCATAACGCTGTATTTGCTTACGGCGCTCCTGGCGCCTCACCTGACGCCGTATGGGGAGGCCGAGATAGTGGCTGCGCCGTTCGAGCCATGGAGCGACCAGTTTTGGCTGGGCACTGACAGCTTGGGCCGCGATACGTTCACAAGACTGGTGTTCGGAGCGCGGAACACCATCGGTATCGCTCTCGTCACTACACTTCTTGCGTTTTCAATAGGCACAACCGCAGGCTTGGCCGCCGCCACGTTCGGAGGGTGGACGGATCAGATCTTCTCTCGTTTCGTGGATGTACTGATGTCGATCCCACAACTGATTTTCGCGCTGCTTCTCCTCTCAATTTTTGGCACATCCATACCGACCCTAATCATGGTCATTGCCGTTCTGGATTCCACCCGTGTGTTCCGGCTTACGAGGGCTGTGGCTATAAACGTGGCCGTTCTGGATTACGTTGAGGCGGCGAGACTGCGCGGGGAGGGCGCTATCTGGATCATGGCAAGGGAGATTCTGCCCAATGTCGCCCCCACCCTCATAGCAGAGTTTGGGCTCAGGTTCTGCTTCGTTTTCCTGCTGATTAGTGGCCTCTCATTCCTTGGTCTCGGCATCCAGCCGCCAACAGCAGACTGGGGGTCTATGGTGCGAGACAGCGCGACATTGATCACCTACGGTGACATCACGCCGCTACTTCCCGCAGGCGCCATTGCTCTCCTGTCAGTGGCGATCAATCTGGTCGTCGACTGGTTCCTTCATTGGGCGAGCGGCCTCAAGGAGGACTAGGTCGATTTGGGCCGACTAATATACGGTGTTGCCTGAACTCGTCCATTATTACTGAGTGCAGCGACCCCAATTTGATATGCATGAAGCAAGCAGCACCCCCGGCCGGTGAGCTCAGATAACAAAAAACACTTGAAACGAAGGGAACCGCATTGTCTGGCAAAGTCCTATTTTTGAGCGTACCTGGCAACGCCACGATTGAGGCTGACCCAGCTGAGCGGGATCTGCTGCTCGATATACGCAATCTGCGGATCGAGGCGATCGTGCACTCACTCGAGGGAGTACGGGGAGATGTCACGCTCGTTGATGACGTGTCGTTGACACTTCGCCGCGGCAAGGTATTGGGCCTCATCGGCGAGTCCGGTGCGGGTAAGACGACAATTGGGCTGGCGAGCATGGGGTACGGACGCGGGGGGGTGAAAATCACCGGCGGCGAAGTCATGCTCAACAAACGCAACATACTCGACAGTGGGAAGGCCGGTTTGCGCGCGCTTCGCGGCAGAGAGGTCTGCTATGTCGCGCAATCCGCAGCCGCTGCGTTTAATCCTGCGCACCGGCTGATGGATCAGGTCGTTGAGGCCGCTCTTTTCCACAGTACAGCAACGCGCTCCGAAGCCGAAAAACGGGCGGTCGCTCTGTTCAAAAAGCTCGGCCTTCCTGATCCAGGTAGCATCGGCCGACGCTTTCCTCACCAGGTGTCAGGCGGGCAATTGCAACGTGTGATGACAGCAATGGCCCTTTGCTCCGAGCCTGACCTGATTGTTTTTGACGAGCCGACCACTGCGCTCGATGTCACCACCCAGATAGATGTGCTGGCTGCGATCCGGGACGCTATCCGGGATACCGGGGTCGCGGCGCTATATATCACGCATGATTTGGCCGTTGTGGCGCAGGTCGCCGACGAGATTGCCGTTTTGCGCAACGGAAAGCTCGTTGAACGGGGGACTACCCAGCAGATCATCAAAGACCCTCAGGAGGCTTACACCCGCGCCTTGGTCTCTGTGCATGAGATTAATCACGAGCAAAAAGCCCCTCATTCACCCCCTATCCTTACTGTCAACTGCATGACAGCGGGCTACGGCAGCGGAATAGTCAAGATTTTGCGCAACGTCTCGCTCGACCTTCGGCCCGGCCAAACCCTTGCAGTAGTGGGGGAATCAGGGTCAGGCAAGTCAACGCTTGCACGCGTGATAACTGGGTTGCTGCCACCGCTCGCGGGCCGGATCCATTTCGACGGCCATGAACTCCCGCCTCGGCTGGCTGATCGGTCAAAAGAAGATCTCCGGCAGCTTCAGATGATCTATCAGATGGCGGATGTCGCGATGAATCCGCGCCAGACCGTCGCGACCATCATAGGCCGCCCGCTCGAATTCTATTTTGGGATGAAAGGTAGAGAACGTGACCTTCGGGTGGCCGAGCTGCTTGATAAGACTGAAATAGGGCAAAGTCTCGCGAATCGGTACCCGGCCGAACTGTCGGGAGGGCAAAAACAGCGTGTTTGCATCGCAAGAGCTTTGGCGGCAAGGCCGAAGCTAATCATCTGCGATGAGGTGACGTCAGCGCTCGACCCTCTAGTCGCCAATGGCATCTTGAAACTCCTTCTGAGGCTGCAAAAGGATGACGGGATCGCCTACCTCTTCATTACCCACGACCTCGCAACCGTTAAGTCGATCGCTGATGCTATGTTGGTCATGTACCGCGGGGAAGTCGTCCGCTATGGGCCGAAAGACCAAGTGTTGAGCCCTTCTTTCGATCCGTATACTGAACTGCTGCTGGCGTCTGTCCCTAAGACAGAAGTTGGGTGGCTGGATGAGGCGATCAGATCGAGGCGCATGCAAAGCGCAGGAAATTAGCGTCAGCGCACCGTCGGCTAAGCAATTTTTCGTTGCACATAGTGCCCGGCAGGGATCTCAGTCCACCGGCTCGGCGGCCAAGAACGGATTCTCAGCTTTGGCTGCTGCAGTCAGCCATGTACTGAAGGTTCGCACGTTACCTGCGCTCCACGAGCGGGCCGGCGCTACGAGGAAGTAGGTCATCCCCGTGAGGGTTGGTTGCTTAAAAATCGGCACCAAAGTGCCTTGAGCTAACGCTAGATCCACGAAGGGACGGCGCCCGATGGCGATGCCCATGTTCTGCTGGGCAGCCTGTAGCGCTGCAGATCGCGTATCTACCTCCAACCAATGGCCCACGTCACCAAGCGAAACATGGTTTTGCTCCATCCAGATCCGCCACTCGTCGGGCGCTGACGCGCAATAAATAAGAGGATAAGAGAGCAGGTCTGAAGCCTGCGTGATTGGCCCGCGCCGCGCGAGGAAAGCCTTTGAGCAAACGGGAGTTATCGTCTCTTGAATAAGGGCGATCGACTTATAGGCCCCGGATGGCTCAACCCCATACTGAAAGGCGAGGTCGATATCGCTGCCAGACAGGTCTACCTTCTCTGGGCTGGTGATCAGGGTAACGGAGATCTCGGGATACTGTTCTGCAAATCGTGCCAACAGTGGCACCATCCAGAGCTCCGCGAGAGAGGGGAACAGATTTATTGAAATTCGCCCTGTCTTGCGCGCTAGCGAAACCTTGATCATCGCGGCTTCTAACTGGTCGAGGATGTCTCGCAGTTCGGTCGCTAAGAGTGATCCAGCCTTCGTAATCCTGAGGCGATTGTCGGACTTAATCAGGAGCTTGGTTCCAACGTGGCTTTCGAACGACTTAACCTGATGGCTGATAGCGCTCGCCGATATGCCGAGCTCGTCACCGGCCGCCTGGAGATTGCCGTGACGAGCCAGAGCCTCGAAAGCCCGGATCGCTGCAAAGGGCGGAATCTTGCGTCCCATTAGGTCTCAGTGCTCCTTGCGCCTGTCTGCGGCACATTGGTCGTGTTAGCATATTAGCAACCGGCAAATGACGAAAGCAGACAAATGTCTGCGCCCTACTCCCTGCGGGATGCGGCGCAATACAGTGCGCTGTTCCGATGCGCTGGCGGAAACTGGCTGATGCTTGTCATGTCGCGGAGGCATTGGCTCGCATCTCTTGCCGGTGCAACTCCCCCACAGCAGGAAATGTCTAAAACACCACTGTAATTCTATTCAATTGAAGCCGTGCGATCTAAGGCGGATCAACCCTCCCAATGGAATCGAGGGCATAGGGTGCAGATCATGACGCTGGCAAAGATCGCAGCGGACTATCCAGACACACAACTTTTCATCGGGGGCTGTTGGCATCCTGGGACAGGCAGGATCGAGGTAATTGGCCCGGCCAGCGGCGATGTGATTGGATACTGCGCAGCTGCCGCGGCTTCGGATCTTGATGACGCATTGGCCGCTGCCCAAAGTGGCTTCTGCATCTGGGCTGCTACACCCGCTCATGACCGAGCCGTGGTTCTGCGGCGCGCTGCCGACATTCTTGAATCTCGCGCCCAGTTGATCGGCGGCCATATCTCAATTGAACAGGGCAAACCGATCGGCGAAGCGGTGGCGGAGGTTCAATATTCGGCAGAGGTCTTGCGATGGAATGCTGGCGAGGCGGAAAGAACTTACGGCAGAGTGATCCCGTCTCGTCAATCTGGGGAACGGCTTATGGTCCTCCCCGAACCAATCGGACCGGTGCTCGCATTGACACCCTGGAATTTCCCTATTTACCAACCTGTTGCAAAAATTGCCCCAGCCCTGGCCGCCGGTTGCTCGGTTATAGTGAAGCCAGCGGAAGAGACGCCGGCA
This sequence comes from Mesorhizobium shangrilense, assembly GCF_040537815.1. Taxonomy (NCBI): domain Bacteria; kingdom Pseudomonadati; phylum Pseudomonadota; class Alphaproteobacteria; order Hyphomicrobiales; family Phyllobacteriaceae; genus Mesorhizobium; species Mesorhizobium shangrilense. Next base: position 11,198 of record NZ_JBEWSZ010000019.1, on the reverse strand, counting down.
GGCGCTGCAGCTTTGACCAAGGCTCTAAATGATGCGGGATTGCCGCCGGGAACGCTCAACATGGTGTTTGGTAATCCTGACGAGATCTCCAGTTACCTGATCTCCTCGCCTGTAATCCGCAAGGTTTCGTTCACAGGTTCTGTGGCTGTCGGGCGCACTATCGGTGCCCGAGCGGGGCAAGCGCTGAAGAAAGCTACGTTGGAGCTTGGAGGGCACGCGCCCGTGATCGTTTGCCCAGATGCAGATCCGGAGCTAACGGCCCGCCTGTCCGCGGAACACAAGTTCCGTAACGCTGGTCAAGTCTGCGTCTCGGCTAGCCGCTTCATCGTGCACCGTTCTATATTGGACAGGTTCTCTGATGCGTTTGTAGAAGCGGCGAATTTGCTCGCGATCGGACCACTAATTAACGCGCGCCGGATGGCGGCAGTAGAAAACTTAGTTTGCGAAGCGGTCAATTGCGGCGCGAAGCTAGCTGCCGGCGGGACAAAGGGGACAGCGCCGGGATATTATTTCCCACCGACGGTTCTGTCCAATGTTCCTCCCGAGGCTCGGATCATGCAGGAAGAGCCCTTCGGCCCGGTAGCGGCGATCTGTGCATACGACCGCTTGGAAGAAGCTCTCCAAATCGCGAACAGTTTGTCTTTCGGGCTTGCAGCCTACGCTTTTACCGATTCAAGCGATGCGGCTGAACGGCTGATAAACGGTCTCGACGCCGGGATTGTGCTGATCAACAGCTTCGGAGCCGTCTATCCTGAGTCACCGTTTGGGGGCATCAAGGACAGCGGCTTTGGCAGCGAAAACGGAGCCGAAGGCATTCAGGGCTACCTTCACCCAAAGTATGCGGCGCTCACGCATTCCGGTTCTTCCAAGCAATGAGCCTGGCCGGAGCGGGATAAGCCTCTAGACATTGGTCGGCTTGCCAGACAGCCCTCATGCTGACGACGGCGCGCCCTGCCCTCGACGGGCGGATCGTATTTCAGGGGTCGAGGGACTGAGGCATTTGCCATTCAAAAGGCTCTGCTTGCGATCATAAGCGCAGCCTGTGAAATCGCGTGCATTCCGCCCCTCGCTCAAGAGCCCCGACCACCGCAGAACTTCCAGTGGCCGCAGTTTCACATCCATTCAAAGTCATTGTTTTTTTTTCAATTTCGGGAGCCGCACGTGGCGAGTAAGGAATCGCGGACAGGTTTAATTGCCTGCTGAGGAAGTGGCGTCGATAGGAGCTCAAGCGGCGAATGCGTATCATTCCAACAGAAGACGAAGCCGCCGCTATACGTGGTCGCGTCCTGGATTTTTGCCGCGAGACAATCCCAGCCACAGTTCACGGACTAGAGCGCCAAGGCACTATGAGCGACGGTGACTCAGGCGCGTTCTTCAAAGCCTTGGGGTGTGCGGGCTGGATTGGCCGACACTGGCCGCAGGAGTATGGCGGCCGCGGCGCTACCCATTTGGAAACCGCGATTATCGACGAGGCTCTCGGTTACGCGCGCGCGCCGCTGTCGGCCTACCTGCTGTCTGTTAAAGTCTTTGGCAACTCGCTTCTGTTGTTCGGCACTGAGGCGCAGAAAAGCAAATATTTGCCCATGATCGCAGCTGGCGATGCGATGTTCTGCCAAGGGTTTTCCGAACCTATGGCGGGTTCAGATTTTGGATCATTACGCACGACGGCCGTCCGCGCGGGTGATGAATATGTCGTCAATGGCCACAAGATCTGGACTTCCTCGGCAGAGGTGGCGACGCACATGTATCTTGCGGCGCGCACTGATCCAACAGTCGTAAAGCATCGCGGTATCAGTCTTTTCGTGCTCGACATGAAGACTCCGGGCGTCACAGTCAACAGCTTTGCGACACTGGGCGGGGGTGTTTTGAATGAAGTCTTCTTGAGCGACGTTCGGATTCCAGCAGAAAACCTGCTCGGCGAAGAAAACCGTGGCTTCCACCAAGCTATGCGTAGCCTCGACTTGGAACGCTCCTGCATGGACCGGGTAGGCGCGGCGCGGCTCTCTTTGGACCGGCTGGTAGAATATGTCGGCCGGAACGGCAGTGACCGCGGCTACGGACGCCTTTCGGATGTGCCGATGGTCCGGGAGAAAATCGGAGAACTACGCGCCAAACTCCAGGTCGCTCGCAGTTTCGGCTACATGATTGCGCGCAACGTTGACGCCGGGAAAGGCGTGAGCGCGGAATTCTCATTCGGAAAGCTCTATGTAGGCTTGCTCACCCAAGCCCTTGCCGACGCGACTGTCGATATCGTCGGCCCATTGGCGCAATTCGAGCATGGTTCCGATCTCGCGATCCTTGACGGTCTCTTCCCCGCTGTCTTCCGCGCCTCACCAGCACTCACTCTGGCGGGCGGATCGAGCGAAATCCAACGAGGCGTGATCGCCACGAGGGGCCTGGGGTTGCCGAGATGAATGGGCCAGCACCACTTGACGGCATCCGTGTTGTCGATTTCTCGGGTTATATCGCGGGCCCTTTCTGCACCCAGATGCTCGGTGACATGGGAGCTGACATCATCAAGGTCGAACCACCCTCAGGTGAACAATGGCGTGGCCAGGACCCCTTCGCCTCAGGCTTCAGCAAGAGTTTCGTTGCACTGAACCGTAACAAGCGTTCCATAGTCCTTGATCTCAAATCCGAGAAAGACCGCGATGTCGCGAGGGGGCTCATCGCGTCAGCCGATGTCATGGTACATAATTATCGGCCGGGGGTGCCTGAGCGATTGGGCATCAGCTATTGCGCGGTGAAAGAGCTCAATCCGAAGCTGATTTATGCTTCGAACTCTGCCTATGGACAGAAGGGGCCACGGGCGCATCAAGCCGGATATGATTTGGTGATCCAGGCTGTTTCTGGGCTCATAGCTTCTAACCCGAACCCCGATGGCAAAGCTCCGCGCCGATATGCTGGCATCGCCCTGATCGACTTTACCGCAGGTCAGATGTTGGCCCTCGGGATCCTGTCGGCGCTCATCCAGCGGGTCCGTACCGGGGTTGGACGGAAAATCGAAACTACGCTGATCGAGGCCGCACTTAGTCTGCAGCGGCAGAAGCTTGTCTCGATCGAAGCTCTGGATGGAGCGCACCCTCAGAAAGCACCTGGAACCGTCAGAGAGCGGATGCAGGCAGCGGCTAGCCAGATGAACGATTTGGTCGAGCGTGAACTGTATTACCGCACCTTTGAAACGAGTGACGGTTACGTCACCATCGGGTGCTTGAATGTGCCCCAACGAAAACATTTCATGGCAATCGTGGGCTTGGACGACCCCTGGTTCGAGAACCCCGACGCTTTGCCGCAGACCGAAGATGAGGATTTAAGGCGCCGGGCGCTAACGTCCTACGCTGAAGCCGAATTCGTCAAGAAGTCGTCTGCAACCTGGGTCACGGCGTTTGAGGCCTGTGGCGTGCCTTGCGCCCCGGTCCAGATGTCATCTGATCTGATGTTTGACGAACAGGTGGCGGCCGGGGGCTACTTCATTGACTTTACGATGCCTGAATTCGGACACGTACGGACAATGGGTCCAGGCATATCCATCAATGGACAGCCTCAAGGGCACCGCCCACCACCGGCACTAGGGCAGCACACCAAAGAAATTCTGGATGAACTGGCTGCGCTTCAAGTTGCAGCTGTGTCGGCTGATGGAGATCGGTGATCATGAATACGAACCTTGGCGCAATAGAACTGACAGAAAGCGCTATCAGCGATACCGATTTCGAGTTGATCCGGGAAGTCGCACAATCTTTCGTGGCGAAGGAGCTCACCACCAAAATAGCTCGCCAAGCGGAAGCAGGAGACTGGGCCGCTGCGAATGGTATTTGGACGGCTATAGCGGAGTTGGGCTGGGTCGGTTTGATGTCGCCAGATGGCTTCGGAGCTGACGGCCTGCCCGTAGTGGCTATGATTGCTGAGGAACTGGCGACAGCAGCGTTCCCGATGCCCTTCGGTGAAACCGCGGCATTCGTGGTCCCTATCTTGGCAAGATTTGGTCGCGGGTCGTTCAATAATCTTGTTGAGTCCGTTATTGCGGGATCTCAGCTCGTTGCGATAGCGATGCCGGCAAATGGGTTGCCGGCGAGCCGTGACGAATGTGCCCTTGCTTCACTGAGCGAAAACCTCAGCCGTAGCCCATGGATCGCCGAACATCTCGACCGAGCCAGTGCGGTAGTCATTCCGGTTCAAACTGACCAAGGCATCGGCATCGCGTTGGTGCGTAAGCCTGCCGCCGGATGGGGTGGCAATCACAATCCTGATCTCGCGAACAACACCTATGTGACCATCGACTGGGCCTCTGTGAGCCAAGGCGAAACCACCCTAATCGATCAGGGCGAGTTGACCTGGACAGCGTTGGACAGTGCATTTGACACTCTGCGAACCGTTTTCGCTGCTCAAGTTGTCGGTCTTTCTCGGGCAGCGCTGGACTTGGCCGTAAGCTACGCCAAGGAGCGGGAGGCGTTCGGCAAACCCATTGGCTCGTTACAGGCCGTGCAGCAGCGCCTGGCTGAGGCCTACATGGAAAATGTCGCTGCGCGCCTACTTGTGAGCAGTGCAGCCCTATCGCCCTCTCCGGCTTCGGTGGCTATGGCATCGATCCAAGCATGCGAAAGCGGTCGAAAGTGCACTTTCACCGCGCAGCAGATCTGGGCCGGCATGGGTTACACGCTAGAGACCGATGTTCAGCTGTTCTTTCGTCGCGCTCGCGCCCGCCAGCTTCTACTCGGATCTCCTTGGCAGCAGCGCGAGATCGTTTGGGAAAAGGCGGCCCGCCAGAAATGGGCCATCTGAAGCCATTCGTTCGGAGAGCTCGAATTTCACGCGGCTAGTCGGCGAGTACGCTGGCGCAACAGGGCACGACCATGTTCCAAACAAAACTGACCGACCTTCTGGATATAAAGCACCCAATCGTATGCGGAGGAATGTTTCGCATTGGCCGGGCCCCCTTAGCTGCTGCAGTCTCCAATGCAGGGGGACTCGGGATCATAACATCCGCCACGTTTCCAGATATCGAAACGTTCTCGGCGGAGGTTAGGGCGCTTCGGAGGCAAACGGATAAACCATTCGGGGTGAACATCAATTTGTTTCCCACCGCGCGCCAGTACGCTCCTGCCGATTTCCTGCAGGTATGCATCAACGAAGGCGTTCCGATCCTGGAAACGTCTGGCCAAAATCCTGAGCCTTATCTAGACACAATCAAGAAAGCAGGCCTTAAAATCATTCATAAGGTACCTGCAGCTCAATATGCATTGAAAGCTCAGAGGATCGGTTGTGACGCGGTTTCGATAGTCGGCAACGAAACCGGCGGCCACCCAGGCATGACTGACGTGAGCACGCTGGTCATGTTGCGCGAGGTTGCTGCCAAATTGGCTATCCCCGTCATAGCAGGCGGCGGTTTCGGCGACGGAGCAGGTCTTCTGGCCGCCTTAAGTCTGGGCGCAGATGGCATTTTGATGGGAACGCGGTTCTTGGCGACACGGGAAGCCGGCGCCCACCAAGCGGTGAAGGAATGGATGGTCGCTGCGAAAGCCGACGACACCGTAATCGTTCAGAAATCCATTGGCTCACCAATGCGCGTGGCTAAAAATGCGCTGGCCCAACAAGTTGTGGAGATGGAAGCTGAAGGAGCAAGTCTGGAGGAGCTGCTACCTCTCATCTCCGGAAGCAGAAATCCCGCAGTCTACTTCGAAGGCAAACTAGACGACGCGATTTGGTCCTGCGGTCAGGTGGTTGGCCTCGTGCGCGATGTTCCCACCTGTAAAGAACTGATCGACCGTATCATAGCCGAAGCCGAGGACGCCCTAGCCTCCGTCAATTCAAAATTGATCAAGGCTAAAGTTCCCACCGCAGTAGCTATTTGAGGCTGTTTCGCCGAGGCAGCCCGCACGGGAGATGCGCTTGGCAAAACACCTCCTGAGCCGTCGACGAACTCTCCAGAAGGTTGAATGAATGATCGAGTCAACAGAGCCACAGGTGGTTCGACTTGAGAGGCGCGAAGGGGTTGGGATTATTGTCATCGACAACCCCCCCATCAATGCCGGCTCGTTGGGCGTACGCCTTGGTTTGCTAAACGCTGTACGCACAGTCGACTCGGACCCAAGCCTTTTTGGGGCAATATTGATCGGAGCCGGCAAAATGTTCATGGCTGGATCGGACATTCGGGAATTTGGCCTCCCGCTGGAGGAGCCCCAGCTCCCAGTGGTCATCGCTGCGATCGAGGGGAGCGCCAAACCTTACATTGCTGCGATCGCCGGCGCCGCCTTGGGGGGAGGCTACGAACTCGCACTGGCCTGCGACGGCCTCATCGCAGGCGTTGAGACGGTCGTCGGTCTTCCCGAAACCACCCTCGGTCTCATTCCCGGCGCCGGCGGCACGCAACGCTTGCCGCGGTTGGTGGGGCGCGAAAAGGCCATTGAGCTCATCTGCGCAGGCACTCGCTTGCGGGCCGAGGAGGCATTGAAATGTGGTATGATCGACGCAATCTCTGACGGTGATTTGCTTCGTGACGCGCTCAAGTTCATATCTCGCCTTGGAGGCAATAAGCGACGCGTTGCCAGCATCGAGGTGCCACCCAGCGACCAATCGGCCCTACGAAACGCCAAGGCAAGGGCACTGAAAGCAGGACGCGGTCGGCCCCACATCCAAGCAGCCATCTCTGCAATTGAGCAATGTGGGCAGCTTCCCATGGCAGCAGGCCTGGCTGCGGAGCGAGCTCAATTTCAGACGCTTCGAATGGGACGAGAGGCCGCCGCGCTACGACATCTGTTCTTCGCAGAAAGGAAGGCGCTGAAGGTGCCTGAACTGGCCATGGCGACGGCGGCGAGACCTATCGACTTTGTTACGGTCATCGGAGGTGGAACCATGGGTGCTGGGATCGCGGCCGCAATGCTCAGTTCCGGCAAAACTGTATCGATCATCGAGAATAGTGCTGGGGGCGCGGAGGCTGCAACAACTCGAGTGCGCAAAATCTTTCAGCGACGTCTTGAGCGGGGTCGGTTGAATGCGGACGAGCTTGAAGACGCCATGTCGCGATTGGATGCCACTACCCACAGGGATCCGATCAGGAAGGCGGACGCCATCATCGAAGCGGCGTTTGAAGACCTTGATGTCAAACGCCAAATCTTCTCGCATATAGGGGAGGCGTCAAAGCCTGACGCAATCCTGCTTACCAACACGTCGTATCTCTCGGTCGCCGAAATTGCCGCATCCTCCGGCCATGCCGATAGGGTTGCAGGAATGCATTTCTTCAGTCCCGCCGAGACTATGCGGCTGGTCGAAATTGTTCGACATAAAGAAACTTCGCCGGAAGTGGTCGCTTCAGCTCTGACCCTGGCGAAAGCTGTCGGCAAACTCCCGGTTCTCTCCAACGACTCTTTCGGATTCATCGGCAACCGAATTTACGCATCCTATCGACGCCAATGCGAGTACATGCTCGAAGAAGGGGCGCTCCCGCAAGACGTTGACAAAGCACTTGAGGACTTCGGCTTTGCAATGGGACCCTTCGCCGTGGCTGACATGTCTGGTTTGGACATAGCGTGGCGGATGCGACAGGCGACTGCGGCAGGCCGGGATCCGTCCGCACGTTACGTGAAAATACCTGACCAGTTGTGTACAATGGGTCGGTTTGGTCGAAAAACCGGCGCCGGATACTATCGATACCCTGATGCCGGCGGCCCGGCTGAGATCGATCAAGTGGTTACCGACCTGATTTTGAGCGCATCGAACGAGGCAGGACGAGTTCGACGTCTCTTTTCACCAACTGAGATAGTTGAGCGTGCTTTGGCGGCGATCGCGAGCGAGGCGGCATTGGTGCTCACCGAGGGAGTTTCAAGCTCGGCGTCTGACATCGACCTCGTTTTGACCAATGGCTACGGTTTTCCAAAGCACGAGGGCGGCATCGTTTTCTGGGCAAGAAATCAACCTAGAGCGGCGCTGGACGCCTCCTATCGGCGACTCGTTGAAAGTCAGGGCCCGCATTATCAGGTGGGTGAAGTTTCTGCCCTTTTACACGACAACGATCGGAAACATTGAGCTGACGCTGTGAGGGCGACGAGTGCTGCCGCACCTCGCCGATAGCCCTTCGAACAAAGCAATAAAAAGCTGCATAGATGGCCGAGGCCTTTATCTGCGACTACATCCGCACGCCGATCGGCCGCTTCGGCGGTTCGTTGTCTTCCGTGCGCGCCGACGATCTGGCTGCCATCCCGCTGAAGACGCTGCTCGAGCGCAATGCCGGCATCGACTGGCAGGCGGTGGACGACGTCGTCTTTGGCTGCGCCAACCAGGCCGGCGAGGACAACCGCAATGTGGCGCGCATGGCCCTGCTGCTCGGGGGACTTCCGCAGGAGATCCCGGGGTCGACCGTCAATCGCCTGTGCGGATCCGGCATGGATGCTGTCACCATCGCCGCGCACGCCATCAAGTCGGGCGAGGCTGAGCTGATGCTTGCCGGCGGTGTCCGATGAGCCGCGCGCCCTTCGTCATGCCGAAGACCGATACGGCCTTTTCGTGCAAAGCCGAGATCCATGACACCACCATCGGCTGGCGCCTCGTCAACCCGCTGATGAAGAAGCAGTACGGCGTCGATTCCATGCCGGAGACCGGCGAGAAGTAAGCGATGCGCCAAGGCGCCTTTCCCGAATCGTCTTGTGATGCGTCTATGGTAGGTCGCTCGTTAGTCGGCGCGCCGGCGGCGATCACTCCGGGTTGTCATAGCGGGTGACGTAGTGGAGTTCGCGGAGGGCGGGGATGACCAGGGCGATGTCTCTGTAGGCCTCGTGCTCGATGAAGTGCGCGGTCTGGGGCCCCGGCCTGGGCTTGCCGAGGACGGGCCTCCCCTTTTTGTCGACGCAGTAGATCAGGATCGGCAGCAGCAGGCCGTGGTTGGGGTTGTCGAGGTCGAGTAGCGATTTCCATTTTTTGATGTTGAGATTCATGGCCGCGGAGAACCCCTGGCACCACGGCCGGGGGTCGATGCCGCCGCTGGGCTTGGTTGCGAAGCGGGGCGCATAGTCCTGCGGTCTGTCGAAGAGCGTCTCGTTGATCCGATTGTGGATCCTGGCGACGCTGGCGAACACGGCGTGATCGGTTGCAGACCCTTTGGCCAGGACGTCGCGCGGCAACCCCATGAGCGGGCACATCCAGTCTTGCGGGTCCGGGTAGCGCGGCCCAGTGACCGCCGCCGTTACGAAGCCATCCAGCCCCGACATGGTCCGCACCAGCGGGCGGCGGTTGGTCTTGACGGCCATCCAGGCCTCGAGCGCCACGTCCGACAGCGCCATGTCATCGAGCGCGCTCATGCCGCCAAGGGGAGCGGCATCTCGTGGCGGCGCACCCAGTTCCAAGGCATCAGTTCGTCCCAGCGCGAGGCTGGCCAATCGTTCTGGATGCGCTCGGTGACGTCGGCCATGTAGGCTTCGGCATCGACGCCGCAGAGCTTGCAGGTCTCGATGATGCTGAGCACGACCGCTGACCGCTCTGCCGCGGCGAAGTTGCCCGAGAAAAGCCAATTGCGCCTGCCGACCGTAAATCCACGGATGGCCCGCTCCGCGATCAGATTGTCGGGCTCGAGCTGGCCATCGTAGAGGAACCGGTTGAACGCGCGCCATCGCTTGGTGCCGTAGGCGAAGGCCTTCGCGATATCGGCATGGCGCGACAAACCGTTGCCCTGGCGCATGAGCTGTCGTCGCAATGCGCGGACCAGTGGTCGGGACCGCCTTCGTCGTGCGGCCAATCGCTCAGCGGGCGGGAGCCCCCGTATCTCTTCCTCGATCCGGTAGATCGCCTGGATGCCGGCCATGGCCGTGGTGCTGAGCTCGGTCGGCTGGCTGTCGTGAACGTCGAATATCTTGCGACGCAGATGGGCCAGGCAGGCAGCTTCTCGAATGGCGCCGCCCTTGTAGATCTGGTTATAGCCGCTGAAACCGTCGGCCTGGAGGGTGCCAGCAAATCCGGCGAGTTCGGTCATCACGCTCTCGCCGGCGCGGCCCATGGTGGCGCGATACCAGGCGATCGGCGGCTCCTGCGAACCCGAATTGCGGTCGTCGGCGACATAAACCCAGAGCGCGCCCTTGTGCGTCTTGCCGGGCGCCAGGATCGGAAGTCGCGTGTCGTCGGTATGAATCTTGGTGCGGGTACGGCCGATCTCGCGGATGCGGTTGTAGATGGGATCGAGCAAGGCGGCGGCATAGCCGGCGCTGCGCGCAAGCGTGGAACGCTCGATATCGACGCCCTTGGCGGCCATCATCTGGACTTGACGGTAGAACGGCAGATGATAGCCCCACTTCGCCATCATGATATGGGCGAGCGCGGCATAGCTGAGCTTGCCGCGTGCAATGGCCTTGGCTGGTGCCGGCGCCTGGATGATTTTATCGCAGGTCCGGCAGCTGTACTTGGGTCGAATGGTCTCGATCACCTGCCAGGCCTGGGCAACCAGATCGAGCATCTCCTCGCTATCTTGGCCCATGGCGCGCAGATCGCCGCCGCAGCCCGGGCAGCATGCGCAAGACGGCTCGCGAACGATACGCTTGCGCGGCAGGTTGGGGTTGAGCTTGCGAACCGGCAACACCCGCACCTTGTCGGTGTCAGCGACGATGGGCAGCTCGATAACGGGCACGCTGGCGGCGAAATCGGTCTCGAGATCTTCGAGTTCGAGCAGCATCTGGCCAAGCTTCTCGGACGAACGGCCGAAGGCCTTGCGGTTGAAGCGATCGATCCGCAGCTGCAGGCGCTGGATGCAAAGTGCGGCCTCGGCGCGCTCTCTTCGCAGCTGTTCATCGCGTTCGGCGATGGTGGTGTCACGGGCAGAAACGGCCGCCTCCAGAAGCGCGATCCGGGCGAGGAAATCAGCGATTGAGGGAGCTTGTTCCGACACCCAAATTACATACCCGAAAGACCTCCGTTACGAAAGCAAAATCGACACAAAATCAATAAGAAACGAGCAAAATCAGCCGGCCAGACGCGGCCGATAAGTCTTGCTCGGCCGGCGCCAGTCGATCCCCTCCAGAAGCAGCGAAAGCTCCGCCTTGGTGAGCGAAACGGCGACCTGATCCTTGGTGGCGGGCCAGGCAAAACAGCCGTCGGTAAGCCGCTTGTAACTCACTTGGAAATGCAGGCGGTTCATCGTCCCCGTTGCAGTTTGTGACGGTGACTCACCCCTTTCATCCGTATTCCGGGCAGCGCGGTGCCTGCGTTGGGAAGCGCGGTAACCG